>CAWJKX010000069.1:0-4061 GCA_963843065.1 uncultured Bacteroidota bacterium | reverse complement strand
CGGACACATTCTCGTGACTGTTCCCGCGTATCAATTTCTCTGGAGCAGACATGACGATCTGAATCACCACAAGCGCCGCTACACAAGATCGCAACTACAGCATCTTCTTGAAACCAGCGGATTCACCGTCGAGAAGTTATCATACTATAACTCGCTCCTGTTCCCGACCGCTTTGGTTAGACGTGTGGCGGAACGATTCGTAAAGCCTAAAACCGATACAACGCTTGACCTTCCCCCTCGATTTCTCAATTCTACTCTCGAATCGATTTTTGGATGTGAACGATTCCTTCTACGAAAATTTTCATTCCCTTTTGGATTATCTATTATTGCGCTGGCTAAAAAAGCCAGGTCATGACTTTTTGTCTCTTGCTCCCGTCAGCGGGCGCAGGAGCATATTCGATACCAACCGGTTGACTCTCATTTCATTGTTATTTATATTTCCCCCACTTCACTAGGCAATAAACATTTCAACTACAATTGCAGGAGACACAAATGTCAGACAATTCACTCGATGCCCTCGGAATGGTTGAAACAAAGGGTCTTGTCGGTTCCATTGAGGCCGCAGATGCAATGGTGAAAGCCGCTAAAGTCACGTTGATCGGCAAAGAGCAGATTGGCGGCGGATATGTCACGGTAATGGTCCGGGGCGATGTGGGAGCGGTGAAAGCGGCAACCGATGCAGGAGCAGCCGCAGCACAGCGAGTCGGTGAGTTGGTTTCCGTGCATGTGATTCCAAGGCCGCATAGCGACGTTGAATTAATTCTTCCGAAACGCCCGGCCGTAAAGTAAAGGGCTTTTTTTTGGCTAACTAACAATAATATAAACAGGATAATGGATTTTGCTTTCGGCATGGTAGAAACGCGGGGCCTGGTCGCGGCAATCGAAGCTGCGGACGCGATGATGAAAACAGCAAACGTCCGGCTGATCGGGAAGGAACGGACTGACCCCGCCATGATAACAATAAAGATTATCGGAGACACTGCGGCCGTCCGATCTGCCGTTGAGGCTGGAGCCGAAGCAGCAAAGCGCGTCGGTCAACTGGTTTCACACCATGTTATTCCCCGCCCGGCAGAAGGCGTTGAGGATTTGATCTTCGCGAAATCCATTCTCACGGAAGAAGAAATCGCACTATTGCTGCATGGCGATGTGTTGGATGCACCCGCAATTGAAGTTACGGAAGACAGCAGCGAAGAAGACGTGGCATTTGTGCCGCCGCAATCCAATGAACGGGATTCATACCGTGCCGAACTTACAGCAATGACGGTTCACGAACTCCGGTCTTATGCCCGAAGCTTCAAAGGATTGGGGATTTACGGAAGAGCAATCTCGATGGCAAACAAGGAACAGCTTCTCGAAGAGCTAATGAAAGCGAAATTTCGTGATTAATAACTTCTAATTGGAATTTGATCCCGCTCCATCTTCGCGCCGTGCTGAAACGAAGATGGATTTTTTATTTCTGCATTCGCACTCGTTGGCATGAAGAACAAGAACCTTCACATCGCTATTTTTTCGACGCTTTTTGCTGTGGCGTTATGGCTCTCCATTAATATGGGGTACGAATACCAAACGGTCGTTTCCGTCCCCCTCGTGTTAGAGAATATAAAGCCTAACCGGTCGTTGGCAAAACCTGTCCCCCTCACTGTCAACGTGAAAATCCACGCTTCCGGCTGGCAGCTCGTTGGATTGTATTTCGTCCCCGATGTCCGCTATGTACTCGATATTTCAGATATCTCCAATCGATTCAACTTTGTGACGAGTAAAGAAATTGTGGAACGATTGAAGCTGCCGCAGGGAATCCAAACGGTTGACATCAAGCCCGATACCATTATGGTGGTGCTGGACGACAAAGTAAAGAAAACTGTCCCCGTGGAGCCGGTTGTCGCGATGACGTTTCGTGAGGGATACGGCGTTGTCGGAGACATCGAGTCCATCCCCGACAGCATCACTCTCACTGGCGCCAAAGACCTGCTTGACAAAATCGACCGATGGCAGACCGACCCGCTCGTATTCTCGAGTTTGAAAAGCGACGTTAACGCCCGCGTCGGAGTTTCCGATACGATGTCCTTCAGCATCACCCCATTCCCCGCAGCAGTTACCGTTCAAATCGACGTCCAGCCAATTGCGGAAAAAAGTTTTAAAGGAATTCCTGTTGAAGTAAATCAGGTGCCCGAAAACCGTCTCGTCGTACTTCTTCCGCAGAAGATTGATATCATAGTGCGCGGAGGAATAGAACAAGTGGCGGCGGTCGAACAAAAAGATTTTTCCTCGTACATCGATTATAAATCCATTTTGCTCGACACCACCGGTTCTATCCACCCCGTGGTAACCACTCCTAAGGACATAAAGATCGTGCGGCAAGATCCGGAGCGGCTGCAGTACGTCGTGAGGAAATAAAAAAACTCAACCCGCAGGTTGAGTTTTTTATTGATGCAATGATGTTGAAATCAGAATGGTCTATTCAGCCGCAGAAAAACGCTGACGGGCGATTTCACGTCGGTGCGCCACGCGAACCCGAGCCGCCAGCTTTCATCGTGCCAGCCCAGTGCAAATCCCAGGTCGGACTTAATAGTATTTTCATTGATCGATGAAAACCCGTCCGTGATGGCCTTCGTCGTTGGAACCAGCGAGGCTGCGCCGGCGTCGGCAAATGCTATAAAATTCAGGCTGCTGGGCCAAAAAAATTCATCCTCCATCAATCGGCCGCTGAGCACATATTCAAAATTCCCTAAAAGCATTCTGTTGCCCGCAAACTCCTTGTAACTAAATGCGGGGAGGGTGCTAACGCCTCCGATCTCGAACGATTTTTGCGGAATGTAATCTCCCCCCAGCGACCCTGCGCGAACTCGAACATTGATCTTGTCGTAATCAGAGAGAGGCTGAAACCGCCGGACGTCGACGACGATCTGCGTGAAATTAAAATCGCCGCCGAATTGATCGCCGGCACGTTCTACGCTCGCAAAAATATTCCAGCCAACCGTCCTTCGACCGTGCCCCTCAAGCGTGCTCAGGCCGGCAGTTCCCAAAATACTGTGCATTGTTCCTTCTGCTACTGCAGGGTTTTCACGAAAGCTATGGCTCGGCCGAAAAATTGACCAGTCTGTCTCCTTCGACAGCGAAGAGTAATCGTCGACAAGGTACTGGACCCGAAGTTGTGAATCAAAATCGCTTTCCTTTGTATATCGTGCAGCATTCAAAGAAAAGCCCTGGCGGTTAAAATAATCGCGGTAATCTTCGTGCCAAAGAATCGACGCAAGGTTGTTTTCACCCAACTTCATAATCCACTCATCTTTTGTGTCCGTGAGGCTGTGTCCCTCTGCACCGACTTCGTACAATGCATTCTCCGCGGCGAATTGCCTGTCCAGTCCCAAATTGAGACGCCAGCGATGAAGGCTGAATGCATAGCCTGCCGAGCCGAACCCAGAAACAACCTTACTTCCATCCCAATAAAATTTCTTCTCACTCCCTAACCCTAGGAATAATCCGTCCACTCTGTCATAACGAAACAGTAAATGGTCCGGGAACTCGTTTTCATCGAGCCACAGCTGGTTGAATTTGTGTGACCTGCTCGGCTCGTACCCCGGTCTCATGTAAACGGCGTCGCGTGGTGATGAAGTTTCCTCGCTGTACCCTCCTACCGTTCCGCTCCCTTCCTTGACGACCTTGCCATTGATGGCCCGTGCGTTGCCCGTAATTTTGCCGCCATCCTTCACGATGATATCTCCGTTAATTGCCAGAGCGTCCCCGTGCACAAGGCCGATAACCGTAAGAGTCCCTCCTTTCACGACCACGTTTCCGTCAATCGTATCACTCGGGTCGATGCTCGTGTTTCCCGAAAACGTCACCGCACTTTCCGTCGAGCGGTACCGGCGATATACCGATGCCGAATCAGTCTCCTCGTCATGTTCTCTATTTCGATCTTGAACCATTGTCTTTATGTCGGACTCTATTTTCTGGAGCAGGCCGTCCACAAAAGAACTAATCCTGTCGCCATTTGTCGCGCTGTCCGTCGAATCCGGCGCAAAAAGATACAGCAATACGTATTATGTAACCTACTCGTTCGC
>CAWJKX010000068.1:0-8578 GCA_963843065.1 uncultured Bacteroidota bacterium | reverse complement strand
AAAACCGCAAAAGCTCCGGCAGACTCACAAGAATGACCGCACCGAGGATCGACCCTTCCAACCGGCCCGCACCGCCGACGATAACGATGGAGAGCATGAAGATGGATTCGTTTACAGTAAAACTCGTTGGGTCGATAAATGTAATGTAGTATGCGTAGATCGCACCGCCGATCGCAGCCAATCCGGCGGCGACCGAGAAGCTGGTCACTTTATAGAGATTTACGTTCTTTCCAAGTGAAAGGGCAAAGACATCATCCTCGCGGATAGCACGAAGGACGTTTCCAAACGGCGAACGGGTTAATCGCCGCAGGATAAAATAGACGATAGCCGCAAAGGCGAGCGACAATACAAGAAAGTCAATGTGAGACGTAAGATGATAGCCGAACAATTCAGGTTGAGGAATTCCCGGCAGCCCGAGGGGACCGTTCGTCAAATCCATCCAATTGTTCATCACTTGAAAGAGAATGATCTGGAAGCCGAATGTCGCGATGACAAAAAAATCATCCCGAATTCGGAGCGCAGGGAACCCGATCAAGAATCCGACGATGACAGCAATTAATACGGCGGCGGGAATTACGAGAAGAAAATGCACACCATAATTGAGCGAGAGCAACGCAGCCGTGTAAGCGCCGATTCCGTAGAACCCCGCGTGCGAGAGTGAGATTAATCCCGTGTACCCGGCTACCAGGTTCAGCGCCATCCCAACGATCGCGTAGATGGAGATGAGGATGAGTATGTGCAGTAGGTATTCCATTTTGATTTCTCAGATTACGCTGATTTTGCTCAGATTACAGATTACGCAGATTATATTACGTAAGCAGACTGTAATCTGAGAAATCTGCAATCTGCGCTGAATCAGCGTGATCTGCGTAATCACAAAAGCTTTTTTTTGCCAAGTATCCCGTACGGCCTGAACAAAAGAAACAGAATGAGAATGACAAATGCTATCGTATCCTGCCATTTCGATGGAAGCCAGTAGACGCCGAGATTCTGTGCGAGACCGATGAACAATCCCCCGAGTGCCGCGCCGGGAAGGCTGTTGATGCCTCCGACGATCACCGCGACGACTCCCATCACCAGCGCATTGAATCCCATCGTCGGCGTCATATCGGTATCGAACGAGATCATGATTGCGGCGACGGCGGCAAGAAACGAGCCGATGGCGAACGCATAAAGAATATAACGATCCGAGTTGATGCCGCTCAGCTGCGCCAGCTCCGGATCGTTTGCCAATGCTCGCAGAGTTTTACCGAATTTCATCTGCGTCAGAATCAGCGTCATCAGAGCAATCAAAACAACCGTTGCCGCGATGATCATGATCTGCACATCGGTGATCCTGGCGCCCAGCAGCGCATGCCCTTCCACAACCTCGCCTGTACGCATCGTTTTCGTATCGTCTCCCCAGACCATGGAGATGATATTTTGCAGCAATGTGTACAACCCGAGCGATGCAATGAGAAGCGTAAGGTCGGTCGCTTTTCGCTTGCGCATCTGTTTGTACACCAACACTTCGCACCCCGCACCCAGCACCATCGCACAAACACACGCCAGCGGAAACGCAACTATCCTTTCGTACCCAAGTTGTATGTAAAACAGATACGCAAAGTAGGCGCCGAATGTGTAAACGGCTCCGTGAGCGAAATGGAAAAAGCGGGTGGTTTGATAGATGAGGGAGAAGCCGAGGGCGACGAGGGAGTAAATGCTGCCGGCAATGATGCCGTTAAGGAGAAGTTGTTCGATCATCATTTCACCGGTTTAGGATTCTGTACTGCCCATTCGCGGAAGCGTTCCAGTCTCTTCCACATTTCTTTAGCGCCTGCCGGCGAATACAATTCACCCAGATACGAAACTTTTGTCTTCTCTTCAATAAGACGTCTCAGCTGAGCGAGAGCTTTTGATTTTTCCTCATCATCTGCTGCGACACTCTCCAGCAGCGACACAGTCTCCTCGTGATTCTCACCGGTGCTCTTCTGGCCCGATAGTTTGATACAAAGCGCATCTGCGAAGGCAATTGCCGAATGGACAATAAGCAGACCGGCGGCCGTCCAGTATTCCAATTCCATCGAGTCTTTTGCGGCGCCGTAGAAATGTTCCGCTACGCTCATGTATTCCCGATACCGCGAACGCTCGACTGCTTTTCGCCCCCTTCGTTTAGCCATTGAGGATCCCCCGTAGGTCTTTTCCGGTAAGGAGCTTGCCGTGGTCAACGATATCTTTGACGAGACGGCTTTTCAATTTTGCGCGAAACTCTTCAACCGTAAAAAGAAGAAGCGCAACTCTGACACCGAATTTCCGGTCGAGCGAGGCAGCTTCGCCGTCGAGCTTTTCCCGGACGGCATCTTTTTGTTTTTCTGTGTTGACGATGCAGCAGAGGTCAAGGTCGGACAGGGGCGTTTCTTCCCGTTTCGCCACGCTTCCGAACACGACGGCGCTTACAACCGGGCTTTTCAATATGGCGGCAAGCGTTGTGAAGAGGACTTCGGGGAATTGCCGCTCCGAGTGATACAGAGAGAGGATGGCGTCCCGGACAAGAACGTGATCGCGGTTGAGCGTGAAGATGTGATCTCTCCCACCTCGCTGTCGGCGAACGATCCCGAGTTGTTCCAGCGAGGTCAACGCCTTCAATGCCGAGCGCGGCTGCATTCCGGCAACACGCCCCACTTCGCTGCCGGTGCAGCCGGACGTCGTATCCAGCAACGCCCGCAGCACCGCCACGTGCGACCATGACCGAAAGACTTCATCCAACGCGCGATGAATAACCACTGAGTTCAACCTCTCTAATCAGAATAATCTGCGCAATCTGTGTAATCTGTAATCTGCGCTAAATCTGAGCCATCTGAGAAATCATCGTTTACTTTTGTATACAAATATATACTTTTGTATATGAAAGGCAACCGCACTTCTCACCCTTGCCGGCCAAATTGCAGGTGGGCAGACAAAAAAATGCCCCGCCGAAGTCCGCCAGCGGCGAACATAGGCGGGGAAAGTAGCGGGTGGTTTGATAGATGAGGGAGAAGCCGAGGGCGACAAGGGAGTAGATGCTTCCGGCGATTACGCCGTTGAGAAAAAGTTGTTCAATCATCGTTTGGCTGAGTTAGAGCCCCGTGCAACTTATGGCGGATGAACAATCGTTTACTTTTGTATACAAATATATACTTTTGTAAATAAAGAGCAAAGTGTCTCAGTTTAAGCATATCAACCCCAAAATGAGTGTCATGCCAGCGAAAGCTGGCATCCAGATCCAATTGCATGGATTCTCAACGAGTCGAGTCTTCGACCGGCTTTCGCCAGAATGACTAAAAACAAAAATGAGTCACTACCACTAATTTCCCTTATGTCTCTTCATGCAAGCCGTACCAGGTATTCAACGGAGAACATCAGCGCTCCTCCCATTTCCGCTTGTCTACCGCGACCGGGACGATCAGGTTCCAGCGCTTGTTCAGGATTCCCCCTTTTTTCGAGCGGTCCCAGTAGAGGGGTTGAACCGGCTTGTTGCGCTCCAAGAGTTGAAGAAACGATTCTTCGATATGGAACTGTTCGCGGTGCTGCTCAAGAAAGTATCCGGCGCGGGCAAAAAGATTTTTCTGCTTGCGCAAATCGAGGTACTGGTGGAGTATCTCTTTCTGGATAAACGGCATTTTTTCCAACGAGCGGTACATCTCTTCGAAGCCGCCGCAGAACTGCGGACGCTCCAGCACTTCCACAAGCGTTCGCTCTTTTCCCGTTATTGTTATCTTCACACCGAGGCGTTCCGTTTTTTCCGTTCCGAATAACGATGCCGATTTCTTTTGCAGAGATTGGGGAACCATGACGCACCGGAAATGCGCTCCCCGGAATATCCTTGCCGGACTTTGACGGTGGGAGAAAAAATAGAACGTGTTGAACTGGCTATGGGCATACCCGAGCAATTCCAGTGCAGTGTGAAACGAGAGGACCGAGTCGTCCGTCAGCCTCGATGCAAGCAGGTACGGATCGACCGTTGTGGCGGTTGGGTTCAAGCCGGGCTTAACGGTGTAATATAATCCTTCTTTTACGGCGTTTATCCGTCCTTTCTTTTTGTAATAAAAGACGAGATCGGACGCCTGCCTCACCCCGAATGAGCGCTGCAAATCCTTCAAGGTAAATACGGGATGAACGTCTAAAAACTCGGTTATGTCTTTTATTGCACTTGCTGTTTCCACCTTATTTTCGTCTTTGTTTCGAGATAAACAATAAAAGAGCAAATCAGGCTGGCTGATTTAATCTAATTCTCGTTAAAATTACGATATTAATGGTTTAATAGCAAATAATGGGATTGAATATTTGCAGAAGAGCTGTTGGCTGCGATGCTCAGCGGCAACAACGAAGTTAGGCCAAAGAGAAAGCGGGTGGTTTGATAGATGAGGGAGAAGCCGAGGGCGACAAGGGAGTAGATGCTGCCGGCAATGATGCCGTTGAGAAGAAGTTGTTCAATCATCGTTTGGCTGAGTTAGAGCCCCGTGCAGCTTATGGTGGATAAACAATCATTTACTTCTGCACACAAATATATACTTTTGTTTATGAAGAACAAAGGATGTTTCTTAGTTTTGAGGAAATCAGACCATGGAAATTTTGAATTCTCCTGATTACAATCCGAGATACTTCCTGTGATTCTGAAGTTTCCACAAAAGAGCCGGATGCCTTTTCAAATTTTCAATTTGCACTTTATCGGTAAATATCAATTCCGGTTCGTATCGCCCGTCATCGTAAAACTTTGACATAAACATCTGTTCCTGCTCATCGTATTTGAGGAGCGTCGTGAGCAAAGTTTTTACACCTCTTTTCATTGAGGACAAATCAAGCGTCTCAGCCTCCCGTAACAGCGGAGCCAACTGTTCGTCGAGCATCGTTTGGTCTATTTGGTCAATTGTCGCCAGGTCTTTCTTTCTCCAATCGCTGTCTATAGTTAGCCCAAACAGCAAAAGGTTCCTTTTCAATTTTGACTGGTCGTATTCGACGGCTCGGTCCGGTAATTTCCATACGTCGTACAGATCGCGCGCCGCTGCGCGTTCCACCAACGCCTTAATCTTTCCTGCGAACAGCTCTTCAAACGATACCGTCCGGCAATCAAAAATATAATCTTCATCCAATGGATACGGCTTTTCTGGTTGTTACGCCCCACACCGGCACACGCATAAGATAATTCAAATCCAATTCCAACGTAAACGCTCCGCCGAAAGAATTCGGCACGCGCAGCCTCCACTTGCCGCCGGCGTGGTCTCCAGGGATATATTGCACGGTAATTCCCATCGCCTCGATCAATCCCTGCAGATCCTTTTCACGAAGCGGTCGCTCTCGCAGCATTTCATCACGATCCCATGCGCCGATGTAATTCAGATCGATGTCGACCGAAAGACGGGGGAGCGGAAACCAGATCAGGTTGATCGCCGTTCCTCCTTTTAACGCATAAGCCCTTTTCAATGTCGGATGGCGGTTGACATCGCGGAGAATAGAAAGCAGCGTCATCTGCTTTTGCAATCCGTCGGTGCGAAATCCTGTTCGTTCGGCAAGCCGCGTAAGATATTCTGCCGAGAACATCAGCGCTCTTCCCATTTCCGCTTATCCACGGTTTCAGGGATGATCAGGTTCCAGCGTTTGTTCAGGATTCCTCCTTTTTTCGAGCGGTCCCAGTAGAGGGGTTGAACCGGCTTGTTGCGCTCCAATAGTTGAAGAAACGATTCTTCAATATGGAACTGTTCGCGGTGCTGCTCAAGAAAGTATCCGGCGCGGGCGAAAAGATTTTTCTGCTTGCGCAAATCGAGGTACTGGTGGAGTATCTCTTTCTGGATAAACGGCATTTTTTCCAACGAGCGGTACATCTCTTCGAAGCCGCCGCAGAACTGCGGACGCTCCAGCACCTCCACAAGCGTTCGCTCCTTTCCCGTTACCGTTATCTTCACGCCGAGGCGTTCCGTTTTTTCCGTTCCGAATAACGACGCCGATTTCTTTTGCAGAGATTCGGGAACCATGACGCACCGGAAATGTGCTCCCCGGAATATCCTTGCCGGGCTTTGACGGCGGGAGAAAAAATAGAACGTGTTGAACTGGCTGTGGGCATACCCGTGCAATTCCAGTGCAGTGTGAAACGAAAGTACCGAGTCGTCCGTTAGCTTCGATGCAACCACGTACGGATCGACCGTTGAGGCGGTTGGGTTCACGCCCGGCTTCACGGTGTAGTACAATCCTTCCTTTACAGCGCCTATCCTTTCTTTCTTTTTGTAATAGAAGATCAGATCGGACGCCCGCCTCACCCCGAATGAGCGCTGCAAATCCTTCAAGGTAAATACGGGATGAACGTCTAAAAACTCGGTTATGTCTTTTATTGGACTTGCTGTTTCCACGTTATTCTCGTCTTTGTTTCGAGGGATACAATAAAATAGCAAATTATGCTTGCTGATTTAATCTAATTCTCGTTAAAATTACGATATTACTGGTTTAATAGCAAATGCCGATTGACTATTTGCAGAGAGGTTGTTGACTGCGACGCTCAGCGGCAACAACGAAGTTAAGTGAAAGAAAGCGTGTGGTTTGATAGATGAGGGAGAAGCCGAGGGCAACGAGGGGAGATGCTGCCGGCAATGATGCCGCTGAGAAGGAGTTGTTCAATCATTGCATGACTAAAGTATGGACTCCATGTTGCTTATGGCGATCAAATACTTTTGTTTATGAAGAAAAAAGGGAGCATCTCAGGTTAAGCGCATCAAATTCAAAAATGAGTGTCGTGCTGGCGAAAGCTGGCATCCAGGGGGTAGCTTTCCGTTCCCGAAGCACTCCGCCACGACGAGCGACAAAACTATGACATTTCTATGGAAGGCCACAGAGGGAAGACCGAGGTGCCAAAAGTACCCCACACAACCGCTCAATCAGTTCCGAGTGCAGCCACAACTATTCGATTGGGCAAACTCGCAACGTAGGAATTTAAGAATTATCCTAAATGGTCACAAATTTGAGTTGAAGTACCCTATTTTTTCTTCGCAACAGCAATAATTCTCTTTTTAATTTTTTCAATTTGTTCAACTTTAAATCCGGCAACTTCCAACAATTCTCGAAATTCTTTTTCCCTAAACCAGTGCGAGTATAAATAATGCTTGCTTGCTCCCTTCCTTGCCAGTTGTAATATAAAATCATAGTTTCTAATTTTGGATAGCTCTTTGTGCAAGATCAAATTATGTGTGTATTTTCTTTTTTCCTCAAAATGTTCGGCATTGTAAACCGAAAGAACTAAATATCCGTCATGATCGAGAACCCTATTGAATTCCTTTAAAGCTTGAGCCCTCTTTATACCAGATCGTGAAATGTCTTGATGGGGCAAATTCCCTAATGTATTATTGACACAAATAATCATGTTGAAAGATTTTTCTGGAAAGCTGGTTTTCAACAAATCTTCTTTTTGTAAGATAACCCTGTACTTTGCTTCGTGCTCATTAATCCGATGTGACGACAGGTTTAGCATTTTCTGCGATATATCAATGGCGATCATAATGTGAAAAAATTGGCGATAATCAAGTAATCTCTCAATTAATGCCCCGGGGCCGCATCCCGCATATAGGATGCGTAATACGGCATCTGAGTTTGAAAAAGGGAACTTCTTTTTTATTGCATTATTCAGGAGTCGCCCGATTCGGTAAACTATCTGAGTATCATCGCCCCAATATTCGTCGTCGTCAAGGTAATTTGAACTACCCGAATCAAAAGTTCGAATGGTTTCCTCAATTATAGGAATTTTATCAGAATGCATTTCGTCAAATGGATGAACTGTTTCTTCGGTGTTGATTTCCTCGTGGAGGTATTTGGCGCAACATGGATATTGGGTGCCAAATAACAGTGAGTAAATACCATGAAAATATCTCGCCGGATAAAAGAATTGACACGATGCCAACTTTGGAAGTCGAGGCACCAGGAAGAATCCACAGCAGCATAGGAGAAAAAAAAAGGACCGCCACTATCACGACTGACCATATCCAATGTGGTCTAGCATGCATGATCCTTAACCAATCCAACCTCGTCTGTCGGTTTCTTCCGCGATGCCGAGGGAAAAAGTACAATACGGGGCCATAATAAATACTCATCTTTAGTGCGTACAAGACAGACAAATAGCACTTTATGTTATTAAACCAATTTAACGTATAAGCAAGTAAAAAGAAAAGCGAATTAAATACCACTTCAGCCACAACATAATCTGAAAATCCGTTAAAGGAATCAATAAAAAAAACTTCTCTTAAGATGTCACTTTTTTGGTCCAAACGCTCGTCAAGAATTCTCTCGATGAGGAAGTTTACCAGTTGAAAAGTCAGCGGTATGATCAGAGCCGTTAAAACTATAACTGCTTCTATTAGTCCCCATTCAGAATCTTTGAAAGTTGAAATTACAATTCGCATTTTAATTTCTCCCCTTGTAATTATCTATTTCCGTAATCCTTTATTGGATTGTTAACTATGAATAATTCTCTTTTCATAAGCACAAATAGTTTTGGTTATGGCATGTTTTGCGTAGCCTTAGCATGTTTTTCAAAACGAACTTCAAAAAAACTTTCTTCAATGTTCTGTCGCCGATAATACTT
>CAWJKX010000067.1:0-20126 GCA_963843065.1 uncultured Bacteroidota bacterium | reverse complement strand
CGGTTACGATCAGCATGTGACTACCGAGTCTGACCGTGAAATGTTTGAACAAGAAGCGCTTCACTTTGTGAATACTGTTCTCCATGGTGTTTGTAAGAGCAAGTAATTTTATATGACGAAAGGATGTTTTTAATGCCACAGCAAGATGACCAAACCCTCGCACAGAAGGCACCTGCGCCCGGGCAACGAGACATGCAGCCAAAAAACGGAAACGGCGAAGAGGAATCTATTGAATCCCTTCCTTTGTATCGGAATTTCAAAGTTGTTATCCCTTTGTTTATCGTCCTCTTCGGTCTTGCGTTCGTGACGTGGAAGTACTACATCAACACGCGCGATTTCGTTACAACGGATGATGCTTATATCGACGGCAACAGAGTCTCCATTAGTGCAAAGATTCTTGGACGCATCGATCAGCTGCAGGTTGATGAAGGCGACACGGTACAAGAAGGTGAAATTCTCGTGAAGCTCGACGACAGCGATTTGCGTTCGCAGGAAGACCAGGCAAAAGCATCGCTTGCCCTGGCGCAGGAAAATATTACTCTTGCCGCAGTCAACCTCGACAAAGCGCAGACAGATTTCGAACGCGCGTCGGCTCAGTTCAAGGAGAATATCATTCCTAAAGAACAGTACAGACCATGCAAAAAGCGAGTTTGAATCCGCAAAGGCACGCAGCAGCATTGCGAACGCTCAGACGTTTGCGGCGAAGGCTCAGCTCGGCATTATCGAAACTCAACTGAAGAATACCGTCATCATGTCTCCCATGAACGGCGTCGTCTCCAAACGCTGGGCGCTCGTCGGCGACGTTGTACAGCCCGGTCAATCGATTTTTTCCGTTTACGATTTGAAAAACATCTGGGTGACCGCAAACCTCGAGGAAACAAGCCTTGAGGCGCTGCGTTCCAGCGACAAGGTAGAGATTACCGTCGATTCGTATCCGGACATAAAGTTTTCCGGCTCGGTGTTTCAGATCGGAGCGAACACTGCGTCGGAATTCTCATTGATCCCCCCAAACAATGCTTCGGGCAATTTCACGAAGGTCACCCAGCGCGTGCCTGTGAAAATCTCGATTGAACGAAGTCCGGGCGTTGACCCTCATCGACAAATCGATCTCCTGCCGGGAATGTCGGTTGAAATAAAAGTGAGGGTTCAGTAATCGTGGCAGCTTCTTTACGACATCAATTGCGACAAGGGTTCGTTAGATGCGTTCCGTCCCTTCATCACGAGCATGAGACATACCGCTGGTGGGTGCTCGCGAATGTAATGATTGGAACGTTTATGGCTGTTCTTGACGCCACGATCGTCGATGTTTCGCTGCCGAAAATAATGTCGTCGTTTGGCATTACAGTCGACAAAGCCGAATGGGTGATTACTGCATACATGCTTGTCTTTGCAGTCATGCTTCCGACTTCGGGGTGGATCGCTGATCACTTCGGATACAAGAGGACGTATTTCCTGGCGTTGTCATTGTTTACTTTAGGTTCATTTCTTTGCGGGATGGCATGGAATGAAAATGCGCTCATCACATTCCGTATCATCCAGGCAAGCGGGGCGGGATTGCTGATGCCAACCGGCATGTCGATCGTAACCCGCGAGTTTCCGTTGCGGCAGCGCGGAGTTGCGCTTGGGTTTTGGTCGATTGCAGCAGCGGCTTCCGTATCGCTCGGTCCTATGATCGGCGGGTACCTGATCGATAACATTAATTGGAATGCAATTTTTAACGTGAATGTGCCGGTCGGGATCATCGGTTTGTTCGCCACGGCGGTCATCCAGCGTGAATATAAGACCGAAAGTGCGCGGTCGTTTGATGTGATTGGATTTGTATCGATGGCAACCTTTGTTTGTGCACTGCTTCTGGCGTTAACGGACGGCAATGCCTCGTGGAATACCGGCGGATGGTGGTCGTCGCCGTTCATCGTCTCCTGCTTTATAGTATCCGCATTCGCGCTCGTCGTGTTTTTGGTGACGGAATTCACCATTCGTCATCCGCTCATTGATCTGCGATTGTTCAAGGATTTTAATTTCAGCGTCGCGAACGGCGTTCTCTTTATTTTTGGATTCGGGATGTTCGGCAGCACTTTTTTGCTTCCACTATATCTCCAGACGTCTCTCGGATACACAGCGTTTCAGGCTGGCTCGTTGTTTTTGCCCGTCGGTATGCTTCAAGCGACCACAGCTCCGATTTCCGGCTACCTGGCGGACAAGATAAATCCTAAAGTTCCTGCTGCTATCGGTATTACATTATTGGCGACAAGTCTTTTCATCAATAGTTCATTGTCGTTGTTTTCGGAACACCATCAGATTATGGTTGCACTTTACATCCGCGGATTTGCGATGGGATTGATGTTCACCCCCCTCAATATGACGGCGATGTCCAACATTCCAAAACACAAAATCGGGCAGGCATCCGGGCTGTTTAACGTCATACGGCAATTAGGCGGGAGCTTTGGCATTGCATTCATGAGCACAATGCTGCTGCGGCGGACCATCTACCACATGTCGACGTTCGGGCAGGCAGTGAATCCACAATCGGACGCGTTTCGCCAGGTGGCAGGGAATTTGACGCGTTTCAGCATGGATGCGATCGGAGGGAATCAGTCTGTTGCCGCGATGCGCGCCAATGCCCTCATTGCGTCGCACATTTCTACCCAGGCGTTTGTCCGCAGCGTGTGCGACGATTTTCTGGTCGCATCGATGATCACAATTTGTGCGCTTGTTCCAATATTATTTCTACGTGTCCGGAAGCGAGATAAAACCGAACACGTAGTGGCGATGGACTGAGCAAATGAAGGATCCGAAAAATTGTCTCGCGCCAAGCCGCAGAGGCGCGACGATTCTGTTTTAGGGACAATTTGCGGCTTTGCGTCTTCGCGCAACCCACACTTTTGAGATTATTCAGAATTCTTGAAATTTATTTACTGTACACACAGGGTTAATCGGTATGATTAGATTGAGCATAGTTTTATCGATAGGCATTCTTCTCGGCGGTACAGCCGCAGGACAGGATTCAATGACAGTCGAACAGGCGGTTCAGCGAGTTCTTCAAACTCATCCGGCACTCGACCAGGCGCGCGCTAACATTCGTGCCGCGGAAGCCCGCACATCGCAAGCTTCAAGTGCCAAACTCCCGGACGTAACGTCGGAAGCTACGTATGCCCACATCGGCCCCGTGCCGGCATTCAGCTTTCCCGTTTTAGGAAGTTTCGTGCTGGCTCCGGAAGACAACTACAATGTGCATGTTGCCGGACAGTACACGTTCTATGATTTTGGGAGAACGAGTACCACTGTTGATTTGAGCAAATCGCGCGAGCAGTCGCTGCGCGATGCGATGGAATTGACGAAGACGAATCTCTCGCTGCAAACCATTCGCGTATTTTACACCATTATTCTGCTGCAGAAAAGCATGAAGGTCCAGGATGAACAGATCGAAGCGCTGAACCAGCATCTTTCGGTAACGCAGAAACGAGTTGAGGCGGGAACCGCTACCAGTTTCGATGTCTTGACAACCCAAGTACGCGTTGCAGGAGCGCAGGACCAGAAGGTTGACGTTCAAAATGCGCTCGAGAAGCAGGAAGCAGTATTGAGTCAACTCCTCAATCTTCCGGTACAGAGTCTGCCGTCAATCCGTGGATCGTTTCAACAGACAGCGCTGTCGCTCAACGTCGATTCTCTTAGTCAGCTTGCATTGCAGCAACGGACCGAGCTGAAAATAGCACACGATGCCGAACAGTCAGCCGAACGCCAGAAATCGGTGAGTTCACTCGGCAACATGCCGACGCTAAAGGTGAACGCAGTCTACGGGCTGAACAACGGGTACGAGCCGAATATTTATCCCGTTCGGGGCAACTGGGTCTGGGGAGCGCAGGCAGAGGTTCCCATTTTTGACGGAGGACGGGTCGGCCACCAGGAAGAGGAGGCAGAGGCCGCCGTGCAATCGGAGCAGGCTCACGGCCGTGATGTAGAGGCGCAAATACGGTCCGATGTCGAACAGGTTGTCGCAGATGTCCAGGCGGCGTCGTCGAAAGTGCAGATTTCAGAATTGCAGCTGCGGCAGGCGCATGACGCGGTCGCAATTGCGCGGACACAATACGAAACCGGTTCAATCACCAATCTTGACCTCTTGGATGCGGTCACGGCCGAATCGGCAGCCAAGCAGATGAATCTCCAGGCGCTCTATCGATTCGTTATCAGCAGGTACGAACTTGAGCGCGCAATAGGCGCATCGCTTGTCGATTGAGACCTCATTCATCGCGAAATGCAAAGAGCCCGATCAGAAGAATGACCGGGCTCTTTTTTTTGAACGTTTTACTAGAAGTATCTCAAAAATGCTAGTGCTCGCCCTTCGACGCTCCCGTTCCGTTCAAGCGGAACGAGATTCAGGGTGTCCTTCGACGCGTGGCGCGATAAGGCTGCGCCACTTGCTCAGGATGAACCGACTTTATTAAGCTTACAAAATAGCACGTTCATCCTGAGTAAGCGATCCCGCTCGAAGAGCGGGAGAACGCATCGAAGGACTAGACAATCTATTTTTGAGACGGCTTCTATTTACTGTCTACATAATTACATATCCCAAAACTGATTACTTTACCATCAACAATTTCTTGACGAGTGTTTGCCCGCCGAATTGCAGTCGCGCAAAATAGATGCCGCTGGCAAACCGTGAACCGTCGAATGTCGCCTGATGATATTCTCCCGCTGTTGTCGCTCCGTCAAAGAGCGTCGCGACTTCCTGCCCGAGCGTATTATAGACTTTCAGCGTCGCCCGTCCGTCGCTCGGCACTGTGAATTGCATTGTGGTCGTCGGGTTAAAGGGATTAGGATAATTCTGAGCAAGCCCGAAGACTTTCGGCGCTGCGCCGACTTGCACCTGCACTTCTTGTGAATATGTGAATGCGCCGTTGTGGTCGATCTGCTTCAAGCGGTACGAGTATGTTCCTGCCGTTCCGACGTTGTCATTATAAGAGTAATTATGGGGAACGTTGGACGTGCCATGTCCATTGACATATCCCACCTCCGCCCAATTGCTCATTGTTGATCGATCATTGTTCATTGCCTTTCGTTCAATATCAAACCCCGCGTTGTTCACTTCGGTCGCCGTTTTCCATGCAAGGACCGTTGTGAGATTGGAAACGGATGCAGTGAAGGATGAAAGTTCAACAGGGAGTTCCGATGTAGTCACCGGTACACCAGAGGCCACCCATCCATCAGAACTATTGAAGCTAAAACTCTCCAACGTTGCAGCTGTACTGCTTATCGCGTCGTACGTTACTGGTCCCACCCCTTCATTGAATTGCCAGTATCCAATAAGGCCTGTAGGAGTTCCAGTGTAGAAATTATTCATATCTGCGGCGATCTCCGATGCATTTCGCGCAGTATTCCATATCCGCACTTCATCGATCATTCCGGTAAAGTGGCTCGCGTTGTTCTGATCAATACCGATATACACCTCATGCGAATTAGTGGGAACGTTGCGGCTGGGGCTGAGCGCTGACGAATCTGCACATACTCCGTTGACATAGATCCGCACTGAGTCACCATTGTATGTTCCCGCAATATGGTACCAGGCGTTTGCCGGAAGAGCGCTTAGTGCTTGGGCAACACCAGAACCGACGATGATTCTCGGCTGTCCGTTATACAGATCGAGCAAGAACCCATCACCGGTTGCCACTGTAATGTGGTCAATGATTCTTGCGGTCTCTCCGGAACCGGAAAGATTGACCCACGCTTCAAGAGTTATCTGGCTTGATACAGAAGAAAGACACGTCGGTGGAATAGAGACATAGTCGCTGCTTCCGCTGAAATTCAACGCAGATCCGGCCATTCTGGTATTGTTGCCCGCAACCCAGCCTGGAGCGCTGACGAGCGTAAGAGTATTGCCATTTCCTGAAGCGTCTGAAGTTGTTAAACCGGAGCCATCATCGAAATGATACAAAGCGACGGTATTAGGATCGGTTGTGAAGGGTGTGGACGGCGGCGTGAAGTTCGAAGTGTATCTTGCGACTTTTGAAATGCGCACTTCATCAATCGCTCCGTTGAAGTAAGAGTTTGGATGGTTAGCTGCGCCAACGTAAGAATCAGTGCTTGGCGTTAATGGGGCTTGGTTGGTGAGGCCTGAGATCGCAATACTTGATCCGTTAAGATAGAGCGACCAATTGCCGCTGTTCCTTACCATGGCGAGATGAGTCCAAACGCCGGCGTGAAGCATTGAATCTGATGTACCCCAGGCCATATTGCCAAGTAATATTGAAATATGATCGTTGGAATCGAGTATTAATCCATATCCGGAGGTGTCCGCACCGCCGTTAAAAACTACAGGTTGGAGTTGACTCGTGCTGCCCGCCCATTTTACCCATGCTTCCATTGTCAGATTATCAGTAATTGTATCAACCGGCGCTCCGAGATGAGCGTATTGAGATGAGCTAGTGAAGCTAAGCGCGCTTCCCCATTGAGCGTTTGCTGCGCTGCAGATGAAGGCAATACATAAGAACAGATGAGATTTATGCATGATCTTTCTCCTTTGTGTATAAAGTGACACTACGGTCAATAAAAATATCTTCTTCATAAATTCTCCTCAAGATTGATTTGAAAATTGAACGAAATGGAACGGACACAACGATGCGGCTTTTTTTCTTGTTGTTATGAATGACACTTCGTTCATGTATCTCTCTTTCTCAACTTATGTTTGCTTATGTTCTTCCATAAACCGAAGCACGCCGTCCAACCCCGGCGCATTCAATGCATGCGGAATGGTGAGGCAAACGCAGGCGGCGACGGCCGACGCGAAATCAATCGTCGCTTCATCATTCCATGATTCCAATAATCCATAAATAACTCCCGCACGGAATGTATCGCCGGCGCCTGTCGTATCGATCGGTGTAATCTTGTAAGGCTGGAACTTTTTTATTTTCTCCCCTTGACGCGCATACCAAAGCTCATCGCTTCCAAAAGTGAATATGATGAGCCCCGTGCATCTCATCTGGTACTGTTCAAACACTTCGACCATAACTCGGTCGCAGTATGCTTGCTCGCGCAGTTCATGAGAGATGATGACGGCGTCCGCATTTCGAGCCATGAAGTCATCATACTTGCAATCGATTGTGACATACGGTTTCTTATGCCGCAAGCACAATTCCGCAACACGTAAAGATTCCTCCTTAAGGTACGGGTCTATAGAAATAAGAGCCGCATTTTGGATATCAGTTTCATCGGGCACATTCCATTGCTTTTCTCCCGAATGGAACTTTGCAAAGTTGCCAAACACCGTACGCGAATCTTTGTCGGTGATGACAATTTCCTCAGTCCCGTAATTTGGTTTTACCGCCAGGCGTGATAGATCAATATCGAAGGGCTTCAAAATACCGAAGACTTTATCGGCGTTGTTTTGATTCAGCCAGTTGCCGTCGAGTTTGGTCTTTACGCCTAATTTTGACAACATGATGGCTGAATTCACCGCTTCTCCTCCAACGGAAGGGAGATGTTGCTTTATTTCTGCGTAATGATTCGGTTGAGGGAATGAAAAACCGTCATCGAGAATATACACTGTACTCGAAGTGATCATGCCGTAGAGATAGACATTGTATTTATTGGAGTTCCCCATTACATTGCTTTCATCTTTCTCTATTGCCCGATATCGTTAGCAATTTCTATAAGTTATCTCAAAAATGATTTCACCGCAAAATTCAGGCGTCATTGTAATCCCGATCCTGCCGCTTTTTGGCGGGATCAGCATGAAGGTAGAGAGGTTTTTGGAGATGGCTTCTAATGATCTTTTTCTGGATTATTGCGATGCATCTCCTGTGATGCTGGTGCATAAAAGTTGGGCAGCAGAGCCGGTCCGGCCGGCCGCTGCTCTTTGTTCATTTCATGACCATCAGCACCAGTCTGTCAAAAGCCTTATCGGTCAATATTCTCCGGGCGAATAAGATGACCTTTGCTCCTCCGCCTGCTGCATACCTTGTTCTCGGTTTCTTCGAGTGGATCGCTTTTGCAATTGCTTTAGCAATAACAATTGGTTCAGAACCAAACTTGTCTCCCCGTTTATACATTTTAACATGTTTGTTTGCCAAGTCGCTATAAACGGAATTGCCCGACATTTTGACTAAGTGTTCTCTCGCAATTGCGTTCCATTCCGTTTTAATCCCTCCGGGTTCAATAACAACGACGTCAATGCCAAACTGTTTTAGTTCCATCCGTAAACTGTCGCTCAATCCTTCCACAGCAAACTTCGCCGCATGGTACCAGGCACCGTGCGGCTCGCCGATTTTCCCGCCGATCGAAGATATATTGATTATCCTGCCGGATTTTTGACTCCTCATGTGCGGAAGCGCCAGTTGAGTCAATCTTGCTAATCCGAAAACATTTACATCGAATTGATATTTTGCTTCCGAGATGGGAACATCTTCTAACGCGCCGTAGGAACCGTATCCTGCATTGTTGACCAAAACATCGATACGCTTTTCAGCATCAATTATTTCCTGAACTCCTTTTGTCATCGAGGCGTCATCGGTAACATCCATGTGTAGCAAACGGACGCCCGCTTCCTTTAAATCCTGCATCTTTTCTAATCTTCGGGCAGCTCCATAGACAATAAGGCCTTGTTGAATCAATAGGAGAGCGGTTTGCTTGCCGATGCCGGATGATGCCCCGGTTATCAAGACTACTTTTTTCATTTTTTTATTTATAAAGTGAGGTTATGCAAAAATCCTTTTTGGCACACCCCCAACCCCTCTCGCTTTCGCCGCACGCTCACGCACAGAGGGGAGGTCATAAAAGCGCGATAGCTCGCATACTGATGCCCCACGACATTTGTCCGTTTTAACTGATCGGATTGCGGCAAGCGATTGTTAAGCCCAATGCATTTGATATTATTTGATCACCACAAGCCGTTTTGTATCGGTAAACGACGCCGATTGCAGACGATAGAAATACACTCCGCTTGGCACGGTTGCCGCATTAAAGGTTGCCGTGTACGATCCTGCCGGTTTAACATCGTTGACCAGCGTTGCAACTTCTCTTCCCAGCACATCATACACATTCAAACGAACTATGCCGGCCTTTGCAACCTGATAACCGATCACTGTTGTTGGATTAAACGGGTTTGGATAGTTCTGTTGCAGCGAGAAACCGATCGGTGTTTGGTTCTTCGCAGCATCGCGTACTCCTGTCGAACTGCCATTTGTGGTATGTCCGATTTCGCCGCCGTCGCTCGTAAACCATCCGGTGTTCGCATCGACAAAGAAAATGCTCCATGCGTTATCGGAATTCTCCGTTCCGGTAAAAGAGCTTGTCGTCCAAGTTGAACCGCCATTCGTTGTAGAAAGGTTAATGCCGATGTCGCTGGAAACCGGCATATATTGAATTTTACTGCCGATCCAACCCGTATCGGCATTCAAAAAGAAAAGTCCTTTGGAATTGAAGGCATGTGGAATCCCCGTGTTGGTAATCGCAGTCCACGTAACGCCGCCATTGGTTGTCTTGAGAATTTTATTAGTGTCTCCAACGACCCAGCCATTGTTGAGATCGGTAAATTGTATGGCCAGGAACTGGCCCGGGGTGGAATCTACATATTGCGGGGTCCAGTGTCCCCCTCCATTCGTGGTGTGATAAATTTTCGGAGGTCCAATAGCCCAGCCGTTATTGGCATCGACGAAATAAAAAATGCCCCCCGTTCCGGTCGTATCCCATGTGTTTCCACCGTCAGTACTGCGAAGCGTTGTAAAAGTTGTTGTCAACGGGTTCCACACGGAGGCCCACCCGTTGTTTTCATCCACAAACTGAATTTGAAATCCCATATCGCCAGCCGCAGATGAAAGGACTTTCTTTTGCCACGTGGCTCCTCCGTCGGTGGTTTTTTGCACCACGGCGCCGTGCGCATCGCTAAAACTTGTTCCAAACCAGTTTATTTTCCATCCATGAGTCTGACTAACCCACCACATCGAATTTGCCGGATCAGTCATGCACGCTACGGTATCATTGGGGAAAGGTGTAACGACCGTCCAGCTCGATCCGCCATTTGTTGTGTGCAGAAGATGGCCGTAAGACTGGGAAATCCACCCTTCGGTCGGACTGACGAATTGAATTTTTCCCAGGGCACTGTCGCCGAGCGGGTTTGAATGGAGAGTCCAGTTGGGTTGAGCATAACTCACCGCTGTAAAAGAAACGAAGGCGACGATCCACATAAATGTTTTCACGCAGTACATGATATATCCCTTTCTGTTAATACGTTCGACCCGGCACGATCATGCTGAATCGTCGATCAATTCTTGGACGGAGATTAGTTCTTCAACGTACAAGATTAAATAGCATCTTGGAGGCTTCTGAATAAACCTAAATGCAGGGCTCGCGCAAATCCAAGGGGGATGGCTTCGCCAGCGGCTTGGCGAGAAACAATTTTAACGAGACGGCTCATCCATGGAGCTCATCTGTTTGCGGCGAGAAAAGAATGTGGCGTGAGTGATGCCGCAACATTCTACGGCATCACTCGCCAACGGATTAGCTTTTTTCTTGAAGCGCAGGTTCTTTTTCTTGTTCCTTCCCGTTTGTGGGCCACACAAAAAGTCCTCGTTTCGTGTACGTCGTATGAAGAAGGTGATGGGACATTTCTCCCAGCGGTTCTTTCAGGAATTCTTTGTACAGCGCAGCGACCTGCGGATTTTCGTGCGACTTGCGGATCGGTTTGCCGGCATCTTCTTTGTAGATCGACTCCGCTCTTTTTTTCCTGATTTCCCACGTCGTCGGAATCGGCTGGCCTCCTCCGCCGAGGCATCCGCCGGGGCAGGTCATCACTTCGATGAAGGCGTACGGCGATTCTTTCCGTTCAATTTGTTCGAGCAGTGTGCGCGCGTTCTTGAGCGTGTGCGCTACCGCTACTTTCACCTTCACGCCGTTCATATCAACCTCGGCTTCCTTGATTCCTTCCATTCCTCTGACGGCAACAAAGTTAATGTCTGCGAGGGTTTTGCCCGTGACGACCTCGTACGCCGTCCTAAGGGCGGCTTCCATAACACCGCCGGTAGCGCCGAAAATCACAGCGGCTCCCGTCGATTCACCGAGAGGACTGTCGAATTCTTCCGGGGGAAGCTTCGCGAACCGGATCCCGGTCTCTTTGAACATCCGCGCAAGTTCGCGCGTCGTCAAAACGTAATCGACATCGTAGAACGCATCGTCATCCGACCATGCTTTTTTCTCTTTCCAGTATTCAAAAGCGCTCATCATTTCCGGCCGTTTTGCTTCGTACTTCTTTGCCGTACACGGCATCACTGAAACGACGACGATTTTTCTTGGATCGATTCCCATTTTTGCAGCGTAGTATGTTTTTGCGACCGCCCCGAACATTTGCTGCGGCGATTTGCATGTGGAAAGATGTGCGAGCGCATGCGGGAAAAAGTGCTCCGCGAATTTTATCCATCCGGGAGAACAGGATGTGATCATCGGCAGAACACCTTTCGTGGTGATCCGTTTGATCAGTTCATGTCCTTCTTCCAGAATGGTCAGGTCGGCGGTGAATTGAGTGTCGAACACTTTAGAAAATCCGAGCCTGCGCAATCCTGCGACCATCTGCCCCGTTACAAGGCTCCCGGGTTCCATTCCCATGGCTTCGCCGATGCCGACCCGGATTGCCGGAGCCGTTTGTACGATCACAACTTTGTCCGGGTTTGCAATCTCTTCAAACACCATCGCGGTATCATCTCGCTCGACAATCGCGCCGGTGGGACAGACGAGCGCGCACTGTCCGCAATTCGTACAGGCGACATTGCCGAGGCCTTTTTCCATGTATGTCGATACCCTTGTGCGGATGCCGCGCTGCGATAATCCGATCGCAGAAACTGTTTGAACATTTTGACAAACGGCGATACATCTGCCGCACAGAATGCATTTATTAGGATCCCTCGTAATTGAAACGGAGGTCGTGTCCAGCATTTCTTTTTTCTTGGTGCGGACGAACCCGTTTTCCTTGATTCCGAGGTCGGCTGCGAGCGATTGCAGCTCGCAATTCTGGTTCCGCAGGCATGAGAGACAATCTTTCGGATGGTTGGCGAGCAACAGCTCGACGCTTGTCTTTCGTGCATCGCGGATGCGCGCAGAACTCGTTGCGATCTCGATCCCTTCGCGGACGCACGTTGAGCAGGAACGCGTCAGCGACCGTGCGCCTTTCACCTCGACGACACAGACGGCGCACGAAGCATTCGTGGCAACATCTTCGAGGTAGCAGAGAGTCGGTATTATAATTCCTGCGCGTTTGCATGCTTCCAGAATTGTCACATTCTGCGGAACTTTATAGTCGTTCCCGTTGATTTTTATGTTGACCGTTGCATTATCCATTGAATTCTCCTTGGCCTAGTTCTTCATGGCATTTAACGTCGCACCGCAGACACCGCGTCGCTTCCAATAGCGCTTCTTCTCCTGTGAATCCCGAGAGGACTTCCTGGAAACTGGAAATCCTTTCTTTCACCGGAATCTTTTTAGGATCGATCTTGGGGATTCCCTCCGGTTCCGGCGCGATTTCATCCTTGTAATTGAAATCGCGGAAGAGGCGGTGGAATCGTTTTTCTTTCATGAGATCCTGATCGATCGCCTCAGCGGCGCGCCGTGCGATGCCCATTGCTTCAGCCACGGTTGCGGGACCTGTTACTGCGTCTCCGCCGGCGTATACGTTCGGCAAGTTTGTCCGGTAGCTCGGATGATGAACTTTTATCGCACCGTTTGTGCGAAGTTCAAGGCCGATTTCTTTTGCATGCGGAACATCCACTTTCTCACCGACCGCGAGAATAACGGTGCTGCATTCGATGACTGCCGTTTCGCCCGTTTCCACGGGTCTCTTTCTTCCCGCGTTATCGACTCCGTCGAACTTCATCTTGTGAATTTCGAGGCCCGTGACTCTTCCGTTCAAGTCCCCGAGAATTCTGTTCGGTGCGGAGAGGAACATGAAGTTGATCGTTTCGTCCGTCGCATCTTTTATTTCGTGGGCGTTCGCCGGCATTTCATCCTTATCGCGGCGGTAGACGATCGTTACGTCTGCACCGAGCCTGAGGCATGAACGCGCCGCATCGATGGCCACATTTCCAGCGCCGACAACGACGACTTTCTTTCCGATATTAAGTTTCTTTCCGAGGGCAAACTCTTCAAGGAATTCGTATCCCCGAAGAACGCCGATGAGTCCCTTTCCCGGAATATCAAGCTCAATATCTTTTTGAGCACCGACGGCGATAAAGACCGCATCGGCCTTTTTTGTCAGCACCTTAAGCGACAACTCTCCTCCGATGCGCGTATTGAACACGAATTTCACTCCAAGCTTCTTGAAGAGTTCCAATTCTTTGTTTAATCCGTCTTTCGGAAGCCGGTATGCTGGTATTCCGTATTGAAGAATTCCGCCGGCCTTTGCGTGGCTGTCGTACACCGTCACATTGTGTCCGAGACGAACGAGATAATATGCAGCGGTCAATCCCGAAGGCCCGGCGCCGATAATGGCAATATGTTTTCCGGTAGGGGAGAGTTTTTCTTTAATCAAGCGCTCATAGATGACTCTTTCTTTTCCCATCTTATACATGATGTCCGCAAGGTAACGGTGGATTTCACCCTGGTTCACGGGTTCATCAACCATTTCTCTTCGGCAGCGCATCTGGCAATGGAAATAACAAATTCTGCCGACGGTTCCCGGCAGGGGATTATCGCGCAGCGTCAGCTCGAATGCTTCTTCGATCCTGCCTTCTTTCAAAAGCTGCAGGTATCCCGGAATGTTCATGTGAAGCGGGCAGCTGTTTTCGCACAAGGCCACGAAGAGGTTCTCACACACACCGGCTTTGCACCTCTTATCGATAATGTGTCTCTCATACTCGTCGCGGAAATACCGCAGCGTGGTTAAGACCGGATTGGAACTTGTTTGTCCCAGTCCGCACAAGGAAGAATCTCTGATCACGTACGCCAGCCGCTCGAGCGTGTCGAGGTCAGCCATCGTTCCTTCACCGTGCGTGATCTTGTTCAACAATGAAAGCGCTTGTGCTAATCCCTCACGGCATGGCGTGCATTTGCCGCACGATTCTTTCGACGTCACTTCAACAAAGTACCGGGCAACGTCCACCATGCAGTTATCCTGATCCATTACCACCATTCCGCCGGAGCCCATGATGGTGCCGAGCTTCGTCAGCGATTCGTAGTCAACCGGCGTATTGAAATATTCCACCGGAATGCATCCGCCGGACGGGCCGCCGGTTTGAACGGCGCGGATTCTTTTCTTGTTTCCAGTCCCTTCGCCCATCTGGAAAATGATATTTTGCAGCGGAGTGCCGAGAGGCAATTCGACGAGCCCCGTATTTTTTATTTTACCGACCAGTGAAAATACTTTTGTTCCCGTGCTGTTTTGCGTCCCGAATTTTGCAAACTCGTTTCCGCCGATCGTCACAATCACGGGAATGTTGAACCATGTCTCCACATTGTTGATGTTTGTCGGTTTTCCCCAGAGCCCTTTTTGTGCAGGATACGGCGGACGGGGAACCGGGCGCCCTGCTTTTCCTTCAATCGAAACGATGAGTGCAGTCTCTTCGCCGCAGACAAATGCACCCGCTCCTTCCACATGGGAAAGAGTGAAATTAAATGAAGAGCCGAAAATATGTTCGCCGAGGATACCGTATTCTTTCGCAGCGGCGACCGCTTTCTTAAACCGTTCGACGGCCAGCGGATATTCGGCCCGCACGTACATAATTCCTTCCGACGCTCCCATCACGTATGCGCCGATCAACATTCCTTCGATGAGCGAGTGCGGATCGCTCTCGATTTCGTTCCGGTTCATGTATGCACCCGGATCACCTTCGTCCGCATTGCAGATAATATATTTTTTGTCGGTTGCGACCTTCTTCATCATTTCCCATTTAATTGCGGTCGGAAATCCGGCCCCGCCGCGCCCGCGCAGCTTGGATTGTTTGATCTCTTCGAGCACGGAATCTGCCGTCATTTCTGTGAGTACCTTCATCAACGAACTATATCCCCCCACGGCAAAGTAGTCTTCGATATTTTCCGGATCGATCAACCCGGATTCACGAAGGACAATTTTCTTCTGCCCTTTAAAGAACGGAATTTCATTCCACAGAGGAACGCTGACAAGCCCGACGCCGAATTCCATCTTCGACGTGAAGAAATCCCACCGCTCGATTTTGCAGAGTGCTTTTTTAAGCGGCATAATTCCTTTGGACATGCTGTTGACAATATTGTCCGCATCCTTTGGTGAAACTTTGTGCAGGATGACGAGAGGCATACCGGGGATGTAGCAATTGACGAGTGTTTCTTCGGCGCAAAACCCGAAACATCCCGTCATAGCAAGTTGCACGATTGCATTTTTCGCCTTGATCGTTTTCTGCAGGCTTTCATACACTTCCTTCGCGCCGTTCCCCATGCCGCATGTTCCCATACCGACGAAGATTTTGGGGACATCGGGAAACAATTTCTTCAGACCTTTTTTTCGGAGTTCTGCCAGTGTTGCCGGATCGATCGTCTTCATAATTATTTCCTCCCTTTTGACGCTTTGTTGATAAGTTTTTGCAGCTTCGCAGTGGTCATGTTGCTGTAAATAACTTCATCAAGAGCGATGACCGGCGCGAGGGCACATTGTCCGAAACAGGCGACGGTAGAGATCGTGAATTGATTGTCCGGTGTCGTTACGAAAGATTCTCCTTCTTCCAGCGCTTTGCTGCATCCCAGCATTAATCCGAGGTCGTCGTGCAGGGTTTTTGATCCCTTGGTATGGCAGGCAGTACCGCGGCACACGGTGATGGTGTGTTTGCCCTGGGGTTTGAGGTTGAAGAATGAATAGAAGGTTACGACATTGTAAATTCTGGAAAGGGGAACGCCTGTTTTGAGCGCGACACGGTTCAAGGCATCCTCAGAAAGGTATTTGTGTTCGTTGAGGAGTTGAGTTTCCTCTAGAATGCCCAAGAGTTCTCCATGTTTGCCTTTGTGTCCCGCAACAACAGCGTCGATCTTTTGCAGTTCGCGCGGCGGGTTTTGGTTTTGATCCATAACTGCTCCTTTTCGAGTATTGAAAGAAATCAGAATGGTGAAGTTTCAATCGAATGAGAATAACGGAAGGACGCACGGCTCCAATAACCGCAACGGGTTCGTTATTCCGTCGGATACTTTGAGATACGTTTGCGCTAATGTGTGATATGTACAACTGACCGATGGCATAAAAACAATCCTATGCCAGGCACTTAGGGAAGTAAAGCGGCGGATCATTCGTACCGCAACGATCTGGTGCTATGAGATTGCGGTCTATTTGTAAAAGAGCAGATATGTCGGCTAGAAACCTCTAACCGGTGAGAGTACTCGTAACGATTTCGTTTACATCAGATAATATTTCACGATGGAAACCATTTCCTGCGTGCAGTGCTGCAAAAAATAATCCGGGAACGAGTAGCTGATTTTTCAATGATGTCGCTTTCAGATCAGAAAGTGCTATGAGGCACTGCTGAAATATATAAAAAAAAATGTCGAAAAACATCAACCGTATACATTATTTTCCGGATTATCTTATCCAACGTGATACGCGTCATCTCACTTGCCTTTGAACTAATACTTAAATAACTTCATGCTGTCGTTCAAACCATGCTCGCTGGAGATCGGAGAGTGATGACCCCGTAGCAGAGTATCCTCTGACAAGCGCGTAACCCGCCGAAGAAGCTTGCAAAGTCTGCCATTCTGCAACAGAGCTGACCAATTTTTTCTTTCTACTTCCATTTCGGAACATCACAAAGATCCGATTCTCGTTAAAATAAGAGCGTATTCAATAATAATGAATGATCAGCAACCAGCGGTGTTGCATTTTTATATAAAAGACATGAAAACTAATTGTGGATATTTTCAACAGTTCTTTATCGCAGTTCTTTGTCTCCCACTCTGCGTTTTATCAGCTCAGTCGCAAACTGTATCTCTCTCTGGCAAAGTTATTGACGCATCGACACATCAGCCGATACACGATGCGGTAGTTGTTGTGCTTGAGATCGGCCAAAAAAAAAATACAACCAATGACGGTCGGTTTTGCTTTGAACATCTTGCGTCCGGTCGGTACACAATTTCAGTGCACCATATTGCGTATGCCGGTGTCGAACGGAGCGTCCTGTGCAATGAAGGAGAAAGCGATAGTGACCATTATTGAACTCCAGCCGGCTCTTCTTCAATCCGACGAAGTGGTTGTTCGAAGTACCCGGACATCGTCGGCAACGCAAGGCATACCATATCCTTTCAATGTCGAGACAAATGAGCAGCTCGTTCAGCAAGCGAGCGTGACGGTGTCCGATGCGCTGAAGGATTCTCCGGGAATTGCGCTTGCCCGCGACGGATCCTGGGAAACAGATGTTTCCATCCGCGGAATGGGGAGGTCAAACATCGTGACGATGATCGACAACACGAGAATCGAGACTGCGACGGATATTCTCGGCGCTCTTTCACTCATCGATCTCCACGATATTGACAGAGTGGAAATCGTAAAATCTCCGGGTTCCGTTCTCTACGGAACCGACGCATTCGGCGGCGTTCTCAACTTGATAACGAAGCGAAATTCGTTCACCGACCAGCCCCGGATGAACGCAGAGACGACGAACGATCTTTCGAGTGTCGACGGAAAAGTGTCGCAGTACGCGGCATTCGAAAGTTCGTCCGATATGTACGCCATGCGGTTGAGCGGAAGTGATCGCAATGCCGAGAATACGATGACGCCGATCGGAGAAATTCCGAATTCGCAATATCACGATTTTAATATTAACGGCTCGCTCGGCGTTCAAACATTCGATAATCAATCTCTATTTTTCTCGTACCAACGATCCCAGGCGGAGAATACCGGAATTCCCGGCGGTGCGCCTCTCTCAGCGTTGGCGGTTGCGCGCTACACTCTTGCGAAGCGCGAACTGTTCGGACTGGAGTACGTGATTCCAAACCTCCGGCCGGATTTTCCCCTTATCACTCTTCGCCTTTCGCATCAGGACATCGACCGCGATGTTGAAATCATTCAAACCCCGGCACTGACTCTCACGCCGCATGCAACAAACGGAACAACGAGCGGACAAATCGAATCGAAGGTCACTCTCTCCTCGAGCCAGGTGCTTACCGTTGGTGCTGACGTGTGGCAGAGGGATTTGGACAGCAGGCGTGAACGAACTAATACGAGCACCGATCAGATTATCGGCGACCGTCCCGCGCCCCTCTCGCATTTCTTCAGCGCCGGAGTGTACGGGCAGGATGATTGGCATTTGATTCCCGATCGATTGACATTAACGCTTGGCGCGCGGTACGATTGGATTCGAGTGGCCAGCGACGAGACACTGAACCCCGAATACATCATCACGTCGGGCGTATTGCAGACTTCACCCCCCGGCCAGCAAATTCTCTGGAACCAAACTTCTGCGCGTGACGGATCGTGGAGCGCGAACGGGGGATTGTCGTATGCCGTCAATTCCGACCTCGACCTGACGACGCTTCTTTCGACAGCGTTTCGGTCGCCTTCACTTGAAGAGCGCTTTGAATATCTCAATCTCGGAAGCGCAGTGTATGTGGGCAATCCGTATCTCCATTCGGAAAAAAGCGTTTCTGCGAATGCCGGGTTCCGCGTGCACACGGACGACATTCAAGTACAGTCCGATGTATTCTTCAACAATTTAACGGACCTTGTCGCGTATCTTCCGGGTGTCTTTGAAGGGGCAAACGCATTCATAGAACAAAATATTGGAAAAGCCCGGTTATACGGTTATGAAATTTCGATCGACCAGAGGCTCGCAGCGTGGAATGTGTTGAGATATTATGCCGCGTATGTCCGGGGCGAGGATACATTTGACCACACGAATCTCCCGCAAGTTGCACCGTTGAATGGACGCATAGAATCGAGGTCGATTCTCCGTTCCATCGGGACTGTCGATGTCGCAGCCACTTTTTCTGCTGAGCAAAAGAACCTTGCCGCCGGCGAAATCCGGACTCCCGGTTACGCAATTGTCGATGCCGATGTTGTCACTGTTCCGATTACTGTCGAGCGATTTTCGTTCACGATCCGATCGGGAGTGCAAAATATTTTTAATAAATTGTATCAGAATCATCTTTCGACGCTGCGCGGGTATATTGTCTTTGAGCCCGGAAGGAATTTTTATCTTTCTACCACGATTGCAATATAAAGCTGTTTCTTTTTTCAGAAAATAATGAAAGGAATACAATGGAAGACGAAAACAAATCAATACAACCGGTCATCAGCGAATACCAAGGGAAGCCGATCATCCGCATCCCAACCGTCGAGAATCCGAATCCGGACACTACATGGCATTGGCTCTCGTTCGGGAAAAATAAAGCCAAGGCGATCGTGAAATATTACGATGCGATAAAGAAGTTTGCGGAAGAGTAAGAAAGAAAATCACGGAGGACTTTTATCCGTCTTATCCGGATAAGGAAGGGAATTGAGATTTCACGAACTAGCACCCTACAAATGTAGGGTGCTTTTTTATGAAGTTAGATTATTTACTTGTGTGCTTTCGCCGTCATGAAGTTGATTGGAACCGGAGAAAGCTTGAAGATAGGTGGGGAAATGCATAGATTAGACAGAGTTTAAAAATGGTATCTTTATGAATAGAATAAGCTTATTGAGAAAATGGTCGAATTTTAATTTAGTTCTGATGAACCCTGTTCGTTCTTTCAGCAGCGGTTGGATTTGGTTGATTGTAAGATGCTGTGGGATTATCCTTGTCGTCTGCTTGGTTGTGTATATGGGAATTAACCGAGTGGTTAATGATAAGGACGAAAAATTGATTGACACTACATATTCTCTTATTGGTACCGCTTGGATTGCGAACGCGTCTCCTGAGGAGAGAGACAAACATAATGCTGCCTTAATCGCGAAAATTGAGGGAGACAGGGCGCTTGATGCTGCTCAATCTTCTTCAAGAGAAGCCTCAAAGATGCAGACGCGCGCGTTTTATGTAGCGAGCTTAGCGGCGTTATTGTCTGTCGTGTTATTGAGGGATAAGAATGTTGGGACGAAGAAGAATGTTGGAATCATAATGTTGTTTTTTATCTTAGCGATATATGGTTTGGAAGTACATCTAGATGATAATTTTGAGAGGTCCAGGGCATACTTTGATAACAGGGGGGGCGCAATAGATTCGCTG
>CAWJKX010000066.1:0-5813 GCA_963843065.1 uncultured Bacteroidota bacterium | reverse complement strand
CTCAAGAGCGCCGAGGTTCGCGGAAAGAAAAGCAAGACCGGCCACCCAGACGGAGTTTTTTCGTCCCGCAAGAAAAAAATCCTCCTGATTTAACGTGTACTTTCGAAGATACATTCCGATCCCCAGCACAAAGCTGAAATAGACAACAATGATGACCCAATCAACAAACGACAGTCCGATTGCTTCCATTTTTGGTTCCTTATCGAGTTTTATTTATGTACTGTGATGCACGTTTGCCAACATCTAGCTCTTGGCTTTTGGGGTTTGGCTGTTGGCTTTCGACCAGGCCATTTCTTTTAGGTACTTCAGAAATGGAAAACCAAGAGCTAATAGCCAAAACCTAAAACCCCTCCGTCGTGTGTTCAAACTCTGACTTACCAAATACCGCCGTACGAAATTTCAATCATGCCTAATTGAATGCTGTTTGCGAGACTAATTTTTATGAATCGGTCTTCCGGAGGAATGTGGCGAAGGATATACCGTCCAGCGGCGTAAAATCCATAATCATTAGGATATGGTTCAAACACTTCTCGGCTGTAAACAACGGGTGAAAAGTTCTCCTGCGTTGTGCCGGCTGAGAACTCAATGGTACCTGTCGCGTCCCGCGGTCGTAAAGAACACATCAAGATACAAAGAATCAATGCTTTCAGGCAACCGGTAAATAATGTATTCGCCGGCATGACCCAGTAAACGTGTTCCGTCTTCTTTGGTCCTGTTCGCCCGGCCTCCGGGAGGGAATTTCACATCCGTCGATTTGGCGAACAGGTTTGTGTCATTCGCAAACTCGTCGATCAACATCCGGTTGGATACAACGACTGCGTTTGTCGGCTGAGACGGTTCGGAAAGCCCGGATGAATTTTTTGCAATGAACCGGTAATAATAACTCTTGCCGAGCTCGACGGAATTGTCGGAAAAGAGGGGACGGTATTTTGCAATGGCGTCGCTCGCGTTGGAATCTACCACATCCCATTTCCACCAGAAGAGTCTCCACTTCGGTCTTCGCTCTATTATATAGGATGTCGCACCGGTTGATCCCTGCCATGATATCATGTATGGAGTTTGGATTGGCAGAGCAGTTGGCGGGGCGGGAACAGGCAGCGGCGGTTGTGTAAGGCCATTGATCTCGTACGCTTTTTGCCTCATCAGTCCGATGATGTCGGCCTCATCTCTGCGCGACCCGGATGGAAATCCCGGCCATCGGTAGGTCATGCCGTGGTAGTAGAATCCGCCGTCGCGGTTATGCTGCCTCATATCCCAGATCATGATTCCCGAGATGCCGTTCGCGATAACGGTATCGAGTGCGCATCTAAGGCTGTCGATCGGCATCGACCCGAATTCCCCGACGAAGTATGGCTTCTTTCCTTTTGCTTTTGCTCGTGCACTGAGCATCAACGAGATCATTTGATACTTGGGGGCATAAGGGTGAGTGGAGACGACGTCGATGTTCGTGTCTGCGAGAGCTTCGTCGCTGACCGCTTTGCTGTGCGTGCCTTCGAGGACAAGATGATTTTTGTCGAGGCTTTTGATGTACGCGGCTATCGAACGGGTCCACTCGTACGTTGTCGGTTCGAGCTCGTTCCCCGTTTCCCATCCGAGGATTGCTTTGTCGTCCTTGAACGGAATGCCGGTGTACGTGTTGACGCGGTTCACGATATGTTCGATCGTTTTTTTGAAGTCGGAAATTAGAAGAGAATCAGTCCAGAATTCTTCTTTCTTCTTACCACGAAATGCCGCGTAGTCTTTCGGCCCTCCCCACCACCACCAATTGTCGACAAGGGGGATGATGACTCTGACCCCGACCTCGTTTGCGATTTGCAGCACCTTGTCGTAGGCCCTAAATGCTTCTTCATTGAACTTGCCCGGCCCCTCGACATGGCGGATGATGTCAAGAGGTTCATTCTCTTTTCGAACGGAGATCACATACATTCTCGTAACTCTGCCGCCTGCCTGCTTAATTGCCAGGAGCGCATCCCGGATCTCAAACTCGTTCGCCGGACGCCACGGATTCGGGTTCGTGAATTCCTGGTTATCTTCGATGCACTGGAGATTCGGAAGGTTGTAAGAAACAAACCGGAGTTCCGTGTTCCCCTCCATCAATTTGTCGCCTTGCGTTGTGACCAAGTTTTGAAACTGAGCATGGACGCTCGTTGCAAAAGCAAAGATCAAGAATATGATGAATGAGCAGCGTGTCATAAAGAAACTTGCAATTGAATCTCGAAATGCCGTTGAGAAAAGTAGTTCATCATTATCAGCAGCCGGTCAACGCGACCGTAATCTATGCGGCTGATTTGAACTCCGTCTTCCAGCGAGATCTTCACGTATTTTGAATCATCGGGAATGTTTATTGCTTTCAGTCTCACAGCGTCGAAGAATTCGTAGTCGTTTTTCCAAAAACTCATATTTCTCTTTTGTTGTGATGTCCGAAAATTCATTCAAATCTTTTGAAAAAGAAACCCCAAATCGTTTTCGCTGAATCGGCAACGAAATAGTCAACGGTAATGTCCACTCCTTTTCCGCTGAGTTTGTAGATAATGTAACTACCGGCATCTCCGCCAGACGGCTGCGGTCTTCTTTCGTTCTGCGGATATCCTCCGTCGTCAGCAGCTTCAGCCGCCCATCCTTCTGGAATATTTATCGAAGTTTTCCATTTCATCCACCATCGTTCTCGTTATCACTTCGACGGGTCCGACAACGTTAGAATAGTCCGATTCACCGGTCCTCATTCTTTGCTTTAATGTGGTACAAATATTTTTTTCCGACCTCTGCCGACTCATCGGAAAAGAGGGGACGGTATCTGATAGCGGGATTCGTCGACATCGGAACCGACAACAGTCCACACTGTGTCTGTCCGCCGTTTGTGTTCAACGATATATGGTTCCGAGCGGCGATTTTTATGATGAACGCAATGTCCTTACGCTCTTGCGTGAAAAGGCACACGAAATAGACGGAACGACAACCGACCGGCTTCCCGTCCCCGCTGCACCCCGATTGCTCGAAATCAAAGATGCGGCAGAAATTTCGTGGCAGGGATCGACCGGCGCGGAATCATATATCGTTGAACACAAAACGGCGACAGACACAGTGTGGACTGTTGTCGGTTCCGATGTCGACGAATCCCGCTATCAGTACCGTCCCCTCTTTTCCGATGAGTCGGCAGAGGTCGGAAAAAAATATTTGTACCGCGTTAAAGCAAAGAATGAGACCGGTCAATCGGACTATTCTAACGTTGTCGGACCCGTCGAAGTGATAACGAGAACGATGGTGGATGAAATGGAAAACTTCGATAAAATATTCCAGAAGGATGGGCGGCTGAAGCTGCTGACGACGGAGGATATCCGCCGAGCGAAAGAAGACCGCAGCCGTCTGGCGGGAGATGCCGGTAGTTACATTATCTACAAACTCAGCGGAAAAGGAGTGGACATTACCGTTGACTATTTCGTTGCCGATTCAGCGAAAACGATCGGGGTTTCTGTTTCAAAAGATTTGAATGAATTTTCGGACATCACAACAAAAAAAGAAATCTGCGTTTTTGGAAAAAACGACTACGAATTCTTCGACGCTGTGAGACTGAAAGCAATAAACATTCCCGATGATTCAAAATACGTGAAGATCTCGCTGGAAGACGGAGTTCAAATCAGCCGCATAGAATTACGGTCGCGTTGACCGGCTGCTGATAATGATGAACTACTTTTCTCAACGGCATTTCGAGATTCAATTGCAAGTTTCTTTATGACACGCTGCTCATTCATCATATTCTTGATCTTTGCTTTTGCAACGAGCGTCCATGCTCAGTTTCAAAACTTCGTCACAACGCAAGGCGACAAATTGATGGAGGGGAACACGGAACTCCGGTTTGTTTCTTACAACCTTCCGAATCTCCAGTACATCGAAGATAACCAGGAATTCACGAACCCGAATCCGTGGCGTCCGGCGAACGAGTTTGAGATCCGGGATGCGCTCCTGGCAATTAAGCAGGCAGGCGGCAGAGTTACGAGAATGTATGTGATCTCCGTTCGAAAAGAGAATGAACCTCTTGACATCATCCGCCATGTCGAGGGGCCGGGCAAGTTCAATGAAGAAGCATTTAGGGCCTACGACAAGGTGCTGCAAATCGCAAACGAGGTCGGGGTCAGAGTCATCATCCCCCTTGTCGACAATTGGTGGTGGTGGGGAGGGCCGAAAGACTACGCGGCATTTCGTGGTAAGAAGAAAGAAGAATTCTGGACTGATTCTCTTCTAATTTCCGACTTCAAAAAAACGATCGAACATATCGTGAACCGCGTCAACACGTACACCGGCATTCCGTTCAAGGACGACAAAGCAATCCTCGGATGGGAAACGGGGAACGAGCTCGACCGACAACGTACCAGTGGACCCGTTCGATAGCCGCGTACATCAAAAGCCTCGACAAAAATCATCTTGTCCTCGAAGGCACGCACAGCAAAGCGGTCAGCGACGAAGCTCTCGCAGACACGAACATCGACGTCGTCTCCACTCACCCTTATGCCCCCAAGTATCAAATGATCTCGTTGATGCTCAGTGCACGAGCAAAAGCAAAAGGAAAGAAGCCATACTTCGTCGGGGAATTCGGGTCGATGCCGATCGACAGCCTTAGATGCGCACTCGATACCGTTATCGCGAACGGCATCTCGGGAATCATGATCTGGGATATGAGGCAGCATAACCGCGACGGCGGATTCTACTACCACGGCATGACCTACCGATGGCCGGGATTTCCATCCGGGTCGCGCAGAGATGAGGCCGACATCATCGGACTGATGAGGCAAAAAGCGTACGAGATCAATGGCCTTACACAACCGCCGCTGCCTGTTCCCGCCCCGCCAACTGCTCTGCCAATCCAAACTCCATACATGATATCATGGCAGGGATCAACCGGTGCGACATCCTATATAATAGAGCGAAGACCGAAGTGGAGACTCTTCTGGTGGAAATGGGATGTGGTAGATTCCAACGCGAGCGACGCCATTGCAAAATACCGTCCCCTCTTTTCCGACAATTCCGTCGAGCTCGGCAAGAGTTATTATTACCGGTTCATTGCAAAAAATTCATCCGGGCTTTCCGAACCGTCTCAGCCGACAAACGCAGTCGTTGTATCCAACCGGATGTTGATCGACGAGTTTGCGAATGACACAAACCTGTTCGCCAAATCGACGGATGTGAAATTCCCTCCCGGAGGCCGGGCGAACAGGACCAAAGAAGACGGAACACGTTTACTGGGTCATGCCGGCGAATACATTATTTACCGGTTGCCTGAAAGCATTGATTCTTTGTATCTTGATGTGTTCTTTACGACCGCGGGACGCGACAGTACCATTGAGTTCTCAGCCGGCACAACGCAGGAGAACTTTTCACCCGTTGTTTACAGCCGAGAAGTGTTTGAACCATATCCTAATGATTATGGATTTTACGCCGCTGGACGGTATATCCTTCGCCACATTCCTCCGGAAGACCGATTCATAAAAATTAGTCTCGCAAACAGCATTCAATTAGGCATGATTGAAATTTCGTACGGCGGTATTTGGTAAGTCAGAGTTTGAACACACGACGGAGGGGTTTTAGGTTTTGGCTATTAGCTCTTGGTTTTCCATTTCTGAAGTACCTAAAAGAAATGGCCTGGTCGAAAGCCAACAGCCAAACCCCAAAAGCCAAGAGCTAGATGTTGGCAAACGTGCATCACAGTACATAAATAAAACTCGATAAGGAACCAAAAATGGAAGCAATCGGACTGTCGTTTGTTGATTGGGTCATCATTGTTGTCTATTTCAGCTTTGTGCTGGGGATCGGAATGTATC
>CAWJKX010000065.1:0-3873 GCA_963843065.1 uncultured Bacteroidota bacterium | reverse complement strand
ATTTTTTATTTCGCATTTTTGTCGAAGGACAAAGGAAACATATGAATCAAAAATGGGTTGCATTTCTTCGCATTGTTATCGGCGTGTTTTTTATTGCGCAGGGATTGAACAAGCTTGATTGGTACACTACTTCGGAATTCCTCCGTACAAGCCTTGACCGCTATTCACTAAACGCGTCGCCGGCCACCGTCTGGTACCAAAAACATATCGCGTATCCCGGCATTGAAGCATGGTCGCGCCTGATCCCGACGGGAGAAATGCTGATCGGGATTGCGCTGATACTGGGGCTGCTCACAAGGGCTGCGCTTATCGGCGCGATAGCTCTTGTCCTTAATTATCATCTGACAAACGGAAGCCTTTTTACCCTCGCTTTTCTTTCCAACCTGTACGCTTTGGTGATTCTTTCTTGCCTTCTTTTTCTTCTGGCGTCAAAAGCAGGGAGCGTTTTTGCCATGGATGGAATAGCTCGAAAAAAGACGTCTAAAAGTAAATCATAGACGCTCACCGATTCGAAGAAAATGCCACTGGCAAGAAAATTCTCTTTTCGTTGCGCATTTCTGCATCCCCCTAATTACACCATTACTAATATTCCCCGTACCAAAAATCATCAGTTGAAATAAATTTTTGCTGCATATATTTTTGTGCTTCAAACAGTGCGACACCATAGAACACCGGATTTCGCCCGGCTAACGTGGCGCCAAGCCTATACAGCTCAACCGCTTCATCTCGTTTCCCCTCCATCTCCAATACATTGCCCAGACGAACCAGGCTCAAGACAGAATACATCTGCGTCGGCTCGCTTGCCTCTAGTGCGGAAGCACGCCGGAAATATTCTTCCGCTTTCGCCGGTTCGCCTTTGATCACTGCGGCTTTCCCGAGAGAAAAAAGCGCAATGTTATTCCAGCCGGTGAGATTGTTGGGGTCCAATTGCAGCATGATATTTGCCTCCCGTTCGGAGTTTACAATATCCCGGTCGAAAACTCTGTAGCTGACCGATGTACGCGCATGGGCCAGAAGGCGCAGCCGCGGAACCCACCGGAGCAAATAATAATGGGGGTCAAGCTCACTTTTTGTAGGAAGAAAGGGGAGGATAAATCCAAATTCCTGATCTTGCTTCTGGACAAACACTCGCTTGGCGATTGAGCGCACACTGTTGGAAAAAACTAAGTCCAATGGAGTCGTGAAGATGTCCCCGCGCTGTGTAATCGTTGCCTTCAGAGAATAGTTTCCCCTGTTTGTTTGCGCAATTTCAGTCGAGAGAATCAGTTCCGGAAATCCAGTTTGATAGACCCACTCTTTGAAAAACCAATCAAGGGGTGATCCGTACGCTTCCTCACAAAGTTGTTGAAATGTGGAAAGTGTCGCCGGCGTATCCCTGAAATTATGGTACAGCTTCCTGACAACGGAATCGAACGCCGCTTCGCCAATAACGTACTCCAGCATCAAAAACACATATCCCCCTTTGCTAAAATAAACCGCCTGTTCATTTTTTCTAGAACGGTGGTCCTGTGCCAGTGTTTGAGCCGGATAAAAATCAAGCGTTCTCGAAAGCAGGTCAAGACGTGTCTGCTGTTGAGCTTCTCTATCTTTGCCGGCTTCAAAGAGGAAAAATTTGGTCGTCAAATATTCCGACCACCCTGCATCAAACAAATAGGTTGAATCGGTTGCTGCGAGGCTGAACAATCGAGCAAGCTCGCGAATCAATTTATTCCTGCTTGGCGAGGTCAATACTGCGGAATCAACCGAGGAAGGCGAGTAAAAATTTCTTGCAACAATCAGGCCGTTATTCGAAAACCATTCGGCGTGCCCGTCATCAGCGCCGACGACGACAACACGAACATCGGCAGAGGTGGTATCCAGCTTCGTTATGGAAGAAAAATATGAATACGCATCACGGATCTGCCGCAAAACGGTACCCGCAAATTCGTTGGGAAGCTTTCCCGGGTTGTAGTACAAAGAATATTGGAACGAACTGTCTCTTCCGATTATTGACCGCTTCGTAAATTCCGTTGATCCGCAGAGCAAAAAACATGATTTCAAAGACATCTGATTTTTATACACAAAGCTCTGTATTGATTTTGAGCCGACGGTGTGCATTGAGTCCGGCTCCCCGTTTGTCGCAACAGTAAATGCAAAAGGAAACGTCGCCTCCAAAAAAACCGGGGCCGCCTGGTTGGGCAATGGGTTTGTTGCCGCGGAAAGAATTGGCCACCATAAAACATTGTCGTTGGCGGAAAGGCAAAGTTCTCTGGAATTAATAAATGAGGAGCTTGTTGGAAGGCTGTCAAAAACTTCTTCGTAAAAAATCTTCAACGAGAGGAACTCTCCCCGTTTGAGCATATCGGGAACAGCTATCGAGATCTCTTTGTCGGACATCCCGGGGGAAGATAGTTCTTCAGCGGTTTCTAACTTTTTATCGGCAGAATCACGGACTGAAAGCAGTGTCAGTGATGATGCAACAGTAAACCGTACATGTGAAACTGAATCTTTCAGGATGTGAACCTGTATCTGCGCTTCTCCCAACATCTTGTGATGTTCCACGTCAATTTCAGCGCCTAATCTATATTTCTCAATTGACGCGAATACACGGGAAGAGTCTTCTTGTGCAAAGACGAACAACGGCAAGACCCATACGATGAAGATAAAAAAATGTCCGGAAGATATTTTCATGAGATCTGAGTGAACGGGCATGCACAATAGGTTTGATGAACGTTAGAGCTCAAGTTCGTCGTCATCGAACGTCCTTTCAACGCATTTTCATTCTAATTCAACGCATCGAGAAAATATAACGTACGGTAACGCGAGAAGCAAAACCTAGGCGGTACTGATGAAGCCATCGTTTTATGTAAAGAAAAATGTGCAGGACTACCTGGAAATCCGCTACCTGATTATTTATTTTCCAAGCATACACGCTGCTTTCTCTGACATTTGATCCGGTCATTGAATACGATTCGTTGACATTATGTATTGGGTTGGATATATTATCCTGAATAGATTCTGTGCGAATCAAAGAATTTTTTCGAAGAGCGTATGCCAGCGTTAACCCAGGATAGAGAGACACAAAAAAAAATCATCAGCGAATATTTGAAGGCTGCGGACCGATATATTAAGTCGGCCGAGTTTTCAAAAGCTTTAGATGAAGTGAAAAAGGCTCTCGGGGTCGAACCGAACAATATGTACGCCACGGCATATAATGAACGCATCAAGGTTGCGATGGAGGCGTCTCGAAAAAAAGAGGAAGAAGAGCGCCTAAAAAAACAGGCAGAGGAGCAAAAGAAATCTTTATCGACAGCACCGCCAAAACCGGCAGACACCGCTGCCCGGGCCGCAAACGCACCCGATGCAAAACCTCAACCCATTCCAGGACAGACCCCCGCTCCGGTATCCGGTACCCAGCTGCCGGGTGACGATATCATCACAAAAATAAAAAAAGATGCATCGGAGGCCGCCGATAAAAAAATGGACGCTCGAATCGATTTATTAAAACAAGAATTCACCACCTCACAGCAAAAGTTTCAAGACGATATCGCGCGGCTGGCGGCCCAAGCTAAAGAAGCGCTTGCTGCAAAAGAAGCTGCGGAAAGAAAACTTGCATCGCTGCAACCGCAACAGGGGCAAGAGGGTGCAGGCTCTTCGGACGGAACACTGCACGGGCAAGTGATCACTCTTCTTGGAAAATTATTCCGGAAGGCATGGGAGGATGGCGTCATTTCTCCGGACGAGCGGGAGCTGCTGACGATCGTGAAAACCGAAGGTGGGATGTCGAACGACGATTTTGCGAAAATGGAAAAGGAGGGTAGCGCATCGTCTTACACTGCCCATCTCCGCGAAGTCTGGAAAGACGGACTTGTGACGCCCGAAGAAGCGGAAACG
>CAWJKX010000064.1:0-13610 GCA_963843065.1 uncultured Bacteroidota bacterium | reverse complement strand
GAACGAAGTAGAGTTACAAGTAACATGATGAATGCTACGCGATCGCTCCCGCTTTGAATCGTTGACGGTGTCATCACTGACTTTCCGCCGAATTTCTTCACTGCCGATTCTATCCGCTCGTCGTCCGTTGCAATAATAACATCGGTGAGCAATCGAGATTGTTTCGCCCTCTCGTAGACGCGCTGCACCATCGGCTTTCCATGAATATCCGCGAGAGACTTTGCTGGGAGCCGCTGCGATGCGTAGCGGGACGGTATGATGCCGACGATTTTCAATTGACGATTGCCGATTTTCGATTTGGCACAGCAGTACACGTTACCGAATTGATTGATTAACAATTGTAAATCGTAAATTGCAAATCGAAAATTGACCCTCATCCGATCACCTTCGGCACTTTGAAAAGCGTGTCTTTCTTCGCCGGTGCATTCTTCAACGCCTCCTCGGTTGAAATTGACGCCTTCACAACATCGTCGCGAAAGACATTGCTCAACTCGATCACATGGGACAACGGTTCCACGTTCGACGTATCGAGCTCGTTTAATTTCTCGATATACTTCAAGATATCGTTGAGCTCGTGGGTCAGTTTTTCTTTTTCCTTCTCGTCGAATTCCAGCCGTGCAAGCTCGGCAATGTGCTCGACATCTTTTATGGATACGGACATTGTGGTTCTCCCAATAAAAAAGAATGCAGAATACAGAAGTCAGAATGAATATTGTGTTTTATTTTTTATGCAATATCTTCTCTGTAGTTCCGTGCAATAATTTCTCTCACTCTATTCATCAATGCAATTTCCTCTTCCCGATTTGCGATATGCGAAGTGTCAATCGGCTTATCCATCAGCAGCTCAATTGGGCTTGGCATTATGTCGAGGGAGGACTTGGGTAAAATTTTAAAACTCCCGTTGATCGTGATCGGAACAATCGGAACTCCCGACTTTGCCGCAAGCGTAAACGCTCCCCGTTTAAACGGAAGCAATTTTCCGTCGCGCGTCCGTGTTCCCTCTGCAAAAAGAATCACGGAACCGCCCGTTTTGATCGCTTCCGCTGCCCGGTTGAGGCTTTTCATCGCTTCACTTCCTTTCGCGCGATCTACCATAATGTGATGTCCCCACTTCAGTGCCCATCCCCAGAGTGGCACATAGGATAATTCCTTCTTGAACATGATGCGCACACGAGGCAGCACCGACATAATCGCAGGGATATCGAACATACTTGCGTGGTTCGTTACAAAGATGTACGCTCCATCGGGCGAAATATTTTCCATGCCGCGCACGTACACTTCGATGCCCCAGATGTTCAAGACGAATTTCGACCAGGAACTTCCCGCCCAAAAATACGTGCGTCCGTCTTTTTCAACGAGAAGGCTGAGAAGCGCTATGATCGACAAGCAGGCATTCGCTGCAACAACGATAACGATCCGGCCGATTGTCAGCAACGTACGCATTACGCTTTCTCCGCAGCGCGAATTCTCTTTTCTATCGACGGATGACTGTAAAAAAGAAATTCCACAACCGGATGGGGTGCCGTATCGGCAAGGTTCATGTCGGCCAGTTTCCTCATCGTCGACATGAACGCCGAAGCATTTCCAGTTCTTTCAAGCGCATAACGGTCGGCTTCGAACTCATACTTCCTCGACAAGACATTCGACAACGGCGACGTCAACAGCGAATAGACTCCGAGCCAGAGAGCCAGCAGCGGCAGGGCCGCAAGCTGATCGACGGAAGAGAAACCAAACCACCCGAGCGAGAAAAAATAGAGTCTCGACGTAATGAAAAGCCCGGCATAGATGCTCAGCGTCCCCACCAGGATGTTTTTCCAAATGTGCCCGTGGACGTAATGGCCGAGCTCGTGTGCAAAGACAGTTTCGACCTCGTCATCCGAAAAGTGCTGCATGAGTGTATCGCCTAAAATGATCCTCTTCGATTTTCCGATGCCCGTAAATCCTGCATTCGCTTTCTTCGTTGTCTTGCTCAAATTGAACGTGAAAATCCCTGTCACGTTCATCCGGGTATTTTTACACAAAGAGAGAATTCGTTCCTTCAGTGCGTCGTTCTCCAAAGGAGTGAATTTGTAGAAAAGGGGCATGATATACACCGGCACAATCTTAGAAAGAAGCATTGACACAACAAACATCGCTGTCGCGACCGGCAGCCACCACAACGCCTGGTACTCCCGCAAAAAGAAATAAAAGAGAAGCATCAGCGGGACAGCTATCGGGATACTGACGAAAAATGCTTTACCCTGTTCCCATAGCCACTGAAAGAAACTCTGGTTCGACAAATTATACCGATGTTCGAGAACGAAACCGGAATAAAAACTGAGCGGGAAAGAAACGATGCCGCTGAGCACGCCGAGCACTATTCCAAAAAGAAGCAATGCAACATATGGCGACTGGGTATATGAATGAACGAAATTCTCAACGCGGAGTGAAAAACCCGTGATAACGATCCCCAGCGTGATCATAAACGAAAACGTTGTCCCGATAAGAGACAACGTCAGCTTAATACGACTATATTTTTTTGCTTGAGATGATGGTGCCGACGCATTTGTGGACTCTGCTTCAACGGCACGAAAGATTTTCATGAACGAAACAACGCGAGGGTTGGTCTTCTGTGGTTTTTTAATAATACAAAAAGGGGAGAAGAAAAACAAGGAGAAGGGTGGTGGTATTTTAGCAAGTGTATTTTAGCAAGATAGCCGGTATCTCCTCGATTAAGTTTAGTGAATACCTCAAACAATACCGATACGTTTAGAAAAGATGTCCGACATCTCTTGTCTAAAGTACCTTAATGATTTTTTGTTCCACAATAGGACTCTGTTTAATGGCTTCCTTAATCTTCACTATTAACTTTGGATTTTTGATTGGCTGCAGCAGTTTGAATGCAGGTCTTGTCGTGTAAGATTCTTCACTCATCATCTGAACATGGTTGCAGTTAATTGCACACTCTTCGGTGAAACTCTCCGAATCGGAAGGGTTAACAAGAACAATGGTAGCCGGTTCAATCGAGGGAATTGTTATTCTCTCAACCCGGCGGCAGTGCCGCTTTGTCTCTTCAATCTTCGTCGTCGTATACGTTACCACGACAAGATTGTCCCTTGTTTTCTGGACAACGATGTGAAAATGAGGTTTGTCGCCGGAAAGACCGGGGTTGATGGCGAGAAAAACGTCTCCGACTATGAGGCTCATGCAAAGGCAAGAGTCCTGTCGATCATTTCGGTCAAAACGTCTTCTTGCTCTTGGGGAGTAAGGAGGCGAAAAGGGTCGTTAAACTTTAGCTTTGTAAATTCGGCATGATTTGGGTCGGCATTCAGAAGGAAATCTTTATAATCCATATCTTCTCTCCCCAGAGGTGATTCTTCAAACCGTTTTCTGTATTTATCCCATTCAGGATATGCATGTGTCAGGTTTGCAAGATAGAATTCGTTCTTTCGACCGATTGCAGCGAATTTTTCAACGGCAAAACTCATTGCTTCAATATCAGATTTAGAAAACTGATCGACGTCTATGTTCTTAGACTTCAATTCTACTTCGTGATCATTTGTAAAAGAAACATTCTCGGGATAATACCGTTCCGTGGAAATGATATCTCTGAGATTCGAGGGTATAGGCCCGAGCTTAAGCGCGTAATATTCGTCCGAAGAAACCGGGCGTGCATAGCGGCGCACATGATAGCGGTCTGCAAAAAATGCAAGCTTTAATAATGCCATCTGGTTATAGCTTCCGCCAACCAGCTTAAGCAGGTACTCTAACATTGCAAGACCCTTCTTTGGGTCTGTACGGAAATCTAATCTTTATGGTTTCCATTGCTAAAGAGTTTTGGTGTTAATTTACGCACAGAAGATTGCCGCAGGGAAAAATCGTTCATTCGGGGGGAGGCGATAAACGTTTTCGCGATACCCGTCGGTATCATCATTTACATCTTTGGTAAGATCGGGAAGCAAAATCTCAAAGTCAAGTATGCATCAGTGTTAAGGGGAAAAAACAAGTGAAGAATAAATGAAATCAAAGGGACGAAATAGGTTGTGGCTTTATTTTGCCTCAACAATGCTCACTTCCTCTTTTGTTAAACCATACAATTCATAAACTTTTTGATTGATTGACTTTTCGAGTGCATTAATTGCTTCTTCCAACTTTCTCTTCTTAGTTTTAAGTACCTCATTGCGCGCTAACACTTTTTCAACGCCTCCAAGTGTTTTTGGGACACTTACACTGCGAAGAATTTCTGCTTTTGTCATCCCGCGGAGAATATTCTCGAGTCGGCGAAGAGAAAGTTCAACATAGACTGCAACTTTCTCGTCAGTAAGGTCGATATAATTATTCCGTGATAAATAGACCCTTCTCTTAATTCGTTTTATTGTAGGTTTGCCTAAACTTTCCGGCAATTCTATATAATCAATTAAGTTTGAGTCGGCAAGCTTCACTTCCTCTGCAACAAGTGCTTCATTCTCCGCTATCGCCGAAGGATCATTTTCTAAATGAATAAATCGTTCCATTTTCTTCATCATCTCTTGAATTTTGTTCACTAGACTTATTATTCCCTGTTGTTCTGTAATCTTTGGGTCAAAAATAGGAAAATCCCGTAATCCTTTTCCCTTAGAACCCATTGGCAGACGAAGGGCTGAACCCGTTGCACCTTTACTTAGCACTTGCCTTTGCTTCGCCCAAAAGGTCATTAATGGTGAATTTAGTATTGCAAGCAAATACTCAAGAGGATACTCATCTCGCTTTTGATTAATAACATAAACGCTGTTATCACAATACTCATCCATATTTGAACTCAAGGCAGAAGTAATTCGTTCATCCCCCGGCAATGACTGCCGAATGAAAAGTTTTGGTTTTCTATACCTCAAATCACTTTCACCAATTGAAACTCTTGCTTTTTCTCGCTTACTCTCGAGATACTCATTTATTTTAAAAGCTAATTGCTTATCATAACATATATAAAGCATTTTCCTTGAACTTGACGATGTTTGCTCAGGAATTGGCCATTCAATTTTGTACCGCCTTATATTTCCGCTGAAAATTGCTTTATGATAGGTTGAATCCAATTTTTCATTTGACAAAAAAGGTTTTAATCCCGAGGCCAATCTGTTAGTCACATTCATCCCGGAAATTGGATCGTATAATAAGGCAAGATTTTTGCCTTTTTCAATCTTAGATAATATGGATTCGTGACTATTCGGGGGTTCAAAAGCAAAATTACGAGTTGAGTACCACAAGCTTTGAGAAATAGATACTTTTATTATTTCCTTGTCATCATTCCATGTATTCCACATTACTTTATGAGATTTCCTATTTCGTTCGTCAGATTCCTTTTCGAGAATTAGTATCATCTGTTTTGTATTCACATCTTCAAATGCTTCCAAATTGTTCAAGACGCTGATAATTTTACAATGATCAAGAATAAATTTCCGAATTTCGCTGTAGAGAGTCGTTGCAAAACTGCTTTCGTCAACAATCATACCAAAGCGCCCTCCATCAGAAAGAAGGGAGATTCCTCGTTCTACGAAAAACATTATTAAGTTATACCGATTACTCGCTCTATTTCGGCTAAAGTCATATGTAATTTTGATTTCGTCAATATATATTTGAGGTATTTTTTTTGAATGTTTCGCATAGTTAGTTACGTAGGGTGGATTGCCAACAACGAAATTGACCCCTTTCTGGAACCTCCCTCGTTTGAGCTTTATATCTTTAACAATTTCCAGATCCTCAGCGGCCACACTGTCTTCCTCTTCATGACGAAATAAATCAGCTGTCTTTCCAGATGACTTAACTGCGGGTAATTTCAATGCATCACTGACGCATATATTAAACCTTTCCATCTTGAAGTTGGAATTCTTTCTCTTCGCCTCCCCGATCAAATCTATGACTTGAAAAAGCAAGTTTGTTTCAGTAAGGTGTGCCGCGAACGGATTGATATCAAATCCATAGATATTATCTTTCACTTTCGATAAAATAGTGAATGCGTCGTAATTCTTCTTACGAAGACGAGAAACGAGACGGTTGACCACGGGGACTAAAAACCCTCCTGAGCCGCAAGAAGGATCAAGTAGGGTCATGTTTTCAATTTCATTTTCTGAATCAAAACCAACAGAATCAAGGATGTTATCAATAATGTCATGCGGAGTATAAAACTGACCCAATCGCTTGCGCTCCTCCTTATCAATGTACTTCTGATAAAGATTGCCAAGAATATCGCGATTCACTTTAGAAAAATTGTATCGATTAAACATAAACAGCACTTTCATCAACAATTCACTATCGGGGCTATACCAATCAAAAATGTCCCGCTTGAAAAGATGCTCATAAACCACTTCGATAGTTCGGTAGCCTTCATCAAGAAGACGGCTGTAATTAATGCGATTCTCTTTAACATATTCTTTGTATTCTTTAATAGCGCCATTAGAAATTTTTCGGCTGATGATCTCCTTGTCTTCCGCGATGCGAATAAGCAAGATGCGGTTAACCAGAATGTACATTGTTTCCGTTATGAATTTATCTTTTCCAATTTCGATCTTATTCAGAGCAATATTGTTTATCTGAGCCCATTTCTCAAAAAGCCTCCGTGCATGTATCGATTCTTTCTTTTCTTTGTATAGCCTTGTTGATTCACTACCTTGTAAATGCTGTACCCGTTCTTCATAATCCTTGAATTCATCTAAATAAATATTCAATCGTTCTTCAACATCAATTTTTACCATTTCAATGATGCCTGCAAGATCATCAAGCAATAAGTCAAACTGAGTAGATTCAGAAATGTCAGCATCTGGAAGCGGATAGAAGCTCTCATCTTTTATTGTCTGATGTGACTTCTTGAGCCAAAGGAGTTTTATCAACTTGTCAAAAGCATCATTACTTATTCCTGCAATCCCTTTTTTCTTGTAAGCGATAACTAGCCCACCAAAATCAATGTCAATTACGCGTTGATAAGTTTTACCTACTTCATGATAGACTTCAAATCGAATTCCGTTTGTCAAAACACCAGTAGGCGTCCGAAGTTCTTTCATTGCTGGTATCAATTGATTCGTCCGAGCTTCCGTAAAATCCTTTTGTACAACAGTTGCCGACTTGGTCTCAACTGTGATAAGTGGGGGAAACATTGTTGGCTTGATAAAAAAATCGGGTTTACCGGAAAAGAGCGAATGTTCATGATTGAAATCGCCTTTTTCATAACCCAACTTCTCAAACAAAGGCTTGACGAACCAATCCCTGATATCGAACTCGTCTCCACCTTTCGAGGTTCTCAAATACTCGATATAGTCCTTCCCATCATGTTCCCACTGAACAAATACAGAAAGTAAAGATTCGACAAATTCTATATTTTTCCGTGTGCGAATCACAGATGATATGAGACGAAGAGGGTGGAGTAATAACCAGAGATATGTAGATTTTGCATTGAGCTCCGTTTGGTTTGGAGCCTCGGTGTGTCATGTTTCAAACGGCTATTCTATTAAGTGCAGGCTTATCTCTGAGGTGCCAAAAACAAAGGCGCGGAACCAATGCTCCTTTGCTCTAAGGCACCTGACAGCGCCCGCAATCAAAAGAGTCATCAGCCCGCGCCCTTTCGGGCGCAGCTGACTTCCGTCTTGATTGCCGTAAAAATTGTCAGGTTTTTAGAGCAAGACAGCAGCCGAAGCTACGCTTATTTAAGACTAATTAACTTTTATTAGAGTTAGTTTTACCCTTTCATTTTTATGATTCAAATATACAAAACTCAAAATAAAAACTCTTTACTTCTTTACCGCCACTACCAGCAATCCGGTTCCCCGCGTGTTGGTGAATTTGTAATCGGCGTACATCAGAAGGAGTGTAAGCCACAGTGTGAGAATGTAATAGAAGGGAAGAAGGATGAAATAGAGCTTGCTTTTGTTCAACATCAGCATGGGATACTTGATGCCGAGCCGCCATGCGGCGCTTCCGACGGGGCCGTATGTATACGTAACTTTTTCCATCTGAAAACCGGCGCTTTTCAACTTTCGCGTGATGTCATCGACAGAGTATCCGTTGCGGGCGTGCTCTTCGATAAAACTGGGATCGCTCTCGTCGTGTGCGTCCGAGCCGCCGAGGTTTGACGGAGTGTTAATAAGAACCTTACCGCCGGGCTTCAAGGCTCCGTAAAAATTCTTGAATACCTGTACATCCTCCTGAATATGTTCCATAACGTCAACGGACAAAATAAAATCAAATCGCCCGCTGTGCTTGGGAATTGTCAGGTCTTCAATTTCGAACGAAACATTCCGGAGTTTCTCCTTCCCGAAAAAGAAGCGGCAATCCGCAATCTGTTCTTCTTTCACATCGACCGCGTGGATTGCTGCAGAAGGAAAATGTTTCGCACAGTAGTACGAATACTGTCCAAAGCCGCTTCCGGCGTCGAACATTGTGAACAGCTCTTTCTTCCTGCCCAGCAATTCCCGGAGTGCGCGTTTGACATACCATTCACGCAAAAACATGATGCCGAGAATCGCGTAGAAGAACCTCCGCACAAGCGGGCTCGTCCGCGCAACATTGCCGATAACATTTTTTATGGGGTCGTAATGCATGGTCAGTGATCAGTAAACAATGATCAGTTAACAAATTGATCCGAACGGTAAACAACATTTATGATGATTACTGTTTACTGATCACTGTTAACTGCTCTATGGCTTCCACCATATTGTCCCACGAGTATTTCTTCTTTTCACGGGCCGCGCCGGCGGAGAGTGTTTCTTCCAAGTTCTCCGAGTAGAACCTTTTGATTGCGTCTGCGAGCTTCGACGGATTGTTCGGCGGCACGATCAATCCCGATACTCCGTCAACGACAACTTCGGCAAGTCCGCCGACGTCGGTCGCGATGACCGGTTTATCGAAGTTGTAGGCTATCTGAGCAATTCCGCTCTGTGTCGCGGAAAGGTACGGCAGAACAACGGCGTCCGCAGCAGAAAAATATTCTCCCACTTTTTCATTCGGGACATAGTCAGAAACGACATCGACGACATCGCGGACTTGCGCGTCCGAGATGTGCCATCGGTACTGCTCTTCATCATCATAGAACTCTCCAACGACAAGCAGTTTGACGCGAAGAGACTTCTTAAGCTCTTTCATCGCGTCGATCATCACATGAAGTCCTTTGTACGGGCGGATGTATCCGAAAAAGAGAATTACTTTTTCATCACGGATGCCCAGCGCTGCACGCGCTTCTTGCTTTTCAATGCGCGGGCCGAAAATTTCGTAAACCGGATGCGGGACTTTCTTGTAGCGGGGGTTCTCTACCGTCTCCAGCAGATCCTTTTCGACCGTATCCGATTGAACAATAAATGCATCCACAAATTTGAATGCGAACCACGTAAAAAGCGCGTCGCCGGGACGATGCTCGTGGGGAATCACGTTATCACAGATGGCAACAACACTCGTCTTCCTCCGGTATTTCAGCAGTGCACAGATCGTTCCAAAACATGGTCCGAAGAACGGGAGCCAGTACTTAAAAATCACGGCGTCGGGATTTCGTTTGCGAAGCGCTATTCCAACCCGAATCCAATTCAACGGGTTCATCGAGTCGATCAACTGCTCGCTTGTTACCGGCAGGCCGGGGTCCCCTTGTTCCTTCTGCGTCTTCCCCGGGAAAAACATCTTCGGATACTGTCTCTTAAAGGAAATGATTTCTACGTGATGTTTTTTCTTCAGATGGGTATACAGAAGGGCGTTGTAGTGTGCGATACCGCCGCGCAAAGGATACGCCGTGCCGAGAATAAGGATTTTCATCGCCTGCGCATCAACCGGATGCTCCCAGAAGTTGCCGGACTGATGTCGCCACACGTTCAGGGTAGAGATATTGCATGCAGTTGTTGGGGCATGTCGGAGAATAATAGCATGTGCACTCAAACTCGGGTTCAAGGATTTCCCCAAGTCCGTACAGTTCAAATTCGTTCTTGTTAAAAATATTATTGAACAACACAATCTTCTTTTCCCGTCCGATTGTGATATGCATCGCCATCGTTACCGCCGTCACGACGAGGTCGCACTGGTCGATAAGGTTGATAAATTGTTTCAACGGGTAGTGGCCGAAATATTTTGCCTTTGTCGCCTTCGCAATTTTCATGTTCTTCTTATGTTCTTGTTCCCCTCCGAGAAGAAACACTTCATAACCGGCTTTTCTGAGTGCAATTGCCGCTGCGATCCAATATTTTTCCGGCCAGAGGCGCGACGTCCAGCGACCGCCGCAGCCGGTATTGAGGCCAACGACTTTTTTCTTTCCGCTAAGCTCCCATCGTTTGTCTTTCCACGGCTCGAACGGAAGGATATATTTCTCTCCGTTGAATTTGAACCCGCACACTTCAAAAATTTCCTGCGGATAGCTTTTGGTGTTTGCCTTGTTCGTATCGTCGAAAACACCGGTGAGAAATTTCGCTTCGGCATCTTTGTCCGCAGGAGCGCACGTCCCGTTTTTCAGAACGAATCCTTTTTTAACATCCGCGGCAATCTGGAGGGCAAGCGCGCACGCCTCGCGGTCCTTATCCAGGTTGTAGAGTATATCGAATTTCACCGAACGCAGCGCGACAATATTTTCCAGCGTAAATTTCATCCGGACATCGACAGACTCCGGCAGCATTTCCGGAGTCAGCGTAAGCCACCAGATTTTTGCGTGCGGAAATTCTTTTTTCAGGCGATGAAGAAGCGGAGTCGTTCGGATAATGTCGCCGATAGCTCCAAGTTTGATGATCAGGATATTTTTGTCGATGCTGTCGTAATACGTACAGCTTTCGCAGTGAACGCCGTGCAGTTTATGGGGCTTGCAAGGGACATCGCCGCGGAAGGAACGGCAGTCGGTCTTCAGAATCATGAGCTTAGATAATACCGTTAGCTATGGTCGGCTGTATTCAAGAAAAGATACACTGGATAAGGACCGCGAGGCGTGCGCGCTTGCCCTCCAGATTGCCGCGGATGTTAAAAAAAGGATTCGTTCTGAAAAACGGGGCGTCGCTCCTGTGGACAAAGATGCCGGAAGCGAGAATTTTTCACCGGTGTTTTCGACGACACGAACAAGGCAAACACCAAAAGCTATCCGCAGGAAATTTTTGAAGTGTGCGGGTTCAAATTCAACGGAGAGAAATATATCCTTCCGTTCGAGCCGTGGAAAGACAAACGATGGGAGGTCAGCGGAAAGAAAAAAGTCGTCGGCCTTAATACCGGCTGCGGCGGACGCTGGACGTCGCGCCTCTGGCCTGAAAAATATTGGATCGCAGCGGCAATTGGGCTCAGGAAAGCCGGCTACGAAGTATTCCTTCTCGGAGGGGAACAAGAGCATAAGAAAAACATGAAGATTGCGAAGGCGACGAAGGCAAAATATTTCGGCCACTATCCATTGAAGCAATTTATCAATCTCATCGACCAGTGCGACCTCGTCGTGACCGCAGTAACGATGGCGATGCACATCACGATCGGGCGGGAAAAGAAGATTGTATTGTTCAATAATATTTTTAACAAAAATGAATTTGAGTTGTACGGGCTCGGGGAAATCCTGGAACCCGAGTTCGAGTGCACATGCTATTATTCTCCGACATGCCCCAATAATTGTATGCAATATCTCTACCCCGAACGCGTGATAACATCAGTCAAGCAACTTCTGGGAGCATCCGGTTGATGCGCAGGCAATGAACATCCTTATTCTCGGCACGGCGTATCCTCTTTCGCGGCGGCATCGCACACTACAACGCTCTTCTGTATACCCATCTGAAGAAAAATCACCACGTAGAGATAATTTCCTTCAAGAGACAGTATCCCAAAATGTTTTTTCCGGGGAAGACGCAGAAGGAAGAAGGAGACCCCGGCCTGCCGGTAACAAGCGAGCCGTTGATCGACTCGGTGAACCCGTTGAATTGGATTCGGGTCGGAATAGCGCTTCGCAAACGAAATCCCGATGCCGTGATTTTTAAGTACTGGCTCCCGTTCTTCGGACCATGTTTTGGAACGATCTGCGCGCTGTTGAAATATCGGAGGAAGACGAAAGTTGTTGCCATCTGCGATAACGTGATTCCCCACGAGCACCGTCCCGGCGACGGACTGTTTACGTGGTACGCATTCAAATTTGTGGATGCATATATTGTTCAATCGGATACCGTCGAAAAGGATTTGCTGGCAACGGTGGAGAACCCCCGCTACAGGAAAGTCCCGCATCCGGTCTATGAAATTTTTGGACCGCGCAGAAATAAAAAAGAAGCGCGTGCAGCGCTGGGCATCCGTGATGAAAAAGTGATTCTCTTTTTCGGTTACATCCGCCCGTACAAAGGACTGCATGTGATGATCGACGCGATGAAAGAGCTTAAGAAATCTCTCCGCGTCAAACTGCTCGTCGTCGGCGAATTCTACGATGACGAAGAGCAGTACCGATGGCACATCTCGGACGCGCAGGTCCGCGACGTTGTCGATGTCGTTTCCGACTATGTCCCGAACGAAAAAGTGGGAGAATATTTTTCTGCTGCGGACGCCGTTGTCCTGCCGTACCTCTCCGCGACACAGAGCGGAATTGCTCAGATAGCCTGCAACTTCGATAAACCGGTCATCGCGACCGACGTCGGCGGACTTGCCGAAGTTGTCGTTGACGGGGTATCGGGATTGATCGTGCCGCCGAATAACCCGTCGAAACTCGCAGACGCGGTACTGCGGTTTTATTCCGCAAATCTTGAAGAGACGCTTTCTGCCGGCGCAGCGCGGGAAAAGAAAAAATATTCGTGGGAGAACATGGTGAAAGCCATAGAACAATTAACAGTGATCAGTAAACAATAATCATCATAAATGTTGTTTACCGTTCGGATCAATTTGTTAACTGATCATTGTTTACTGATCACTGACCATGCATTACGACCCTATAAAAAATGTTATCGGCAATGTTGCGCGGACGAGCCCGCTCGTGCGGAGGTTCTTCTACGCGATTCTCGGCATCATGTTTTTGCGTGAATGGTATGTCAAACGCGCGCTCCGGGAATTGCTGGGCAGGAAGAAAGAGCCGTTCACAATGTTCGACGCCGGAAGCGGCTTTGGACAGTATTCCTACTACTGTGCGAAGCATTTTCGTTCTGCGGCAATCCACGCAGTAGATGTGAAGGAAGAACAGATTGCGGATTGCCGCTCCTTCTTCGCGAAGGAGAAACTCCGGAATGTTTCGTTCGAAGTCGAAGACCTGACAATTCCCAAGCACAGCGGGCGATTTGATTTTATTTTGTCCGTCGACGTTATGGAACATATTCAGGAGGATGTTCAGGTCTTCAAGAATTTTTACGGAGCCTTGAAGCCCGGCGGTAAGGTTCTTATTAACACTCCATCAAACCTCGGCGGCTCGGACGCACACGACGAGAGCGATCCCAGTTTTATCGAAGAGCACGCCCGCAACGGATACTCCGTCGATGACATCACGCGAAAGTTGAAAAGCGCCGGTTTTCAGATGGAAAAAGTTACGTATACCTATGGCCCCGTCGGGAGCGCCGCATGGCGGCTCGGCATCAAGTATCCCATGCTGATGCTGAACAAAAGTAAGCTGTATTTCATCCTTCTTCCGTTCTATTACATTCTCACGCTGTGGCTTACACTCCTTTTGATGTACGCAGACTATAAATTCACACGGGGAGCAATATGGC
>CAWJKX010000063.1:0-3056 GCA_963843065.1 uncultured Bacteroidota bacterium | reverse complement strand
AAATGCGTTTTGCGTACGAGCCGGAGACCCATGTAACAACGTCGCCCGTCGCAAGCTGGAGGCAGCTTCTCCAACAACGGATGCGGTGGGCAGGTCATACTCCGCATTACCGGACTTCAACATTAGTCTTTCTTGTTGCGTCCTTCCTATTTTATTTTTTAGTATTCTTGTTTATGCCGATTTCAATTTTCTATTTCCCGATGGTGTCGGTGCCATTTGCGGTGCTTTTGATAAAATTTATTATTGATTACTGGATCATTTTCAAATTCTCAAGGCTTACGAACGTCGCCGGACTGATGAAATATTTTTTTGTCTCGGAACTGATTCATTTCCCAGTCATTCTCACGGCTGTATTCGGCAGCTTTTTAGGAAGTTTTGAATGGAAAGGGAGACGCATGAAACGGGAAATATCTCAACACGCCTGAACTCATTTGCATAACGACGATGTCATCTCACACAACTACGATTCATCGGTTTCTTTTCCCATCGATCCTTTGGAAAATGGATTCACCGGATATTTTCCTCACTTTCGATGACGGACCGCATCCGGTCGCAACCCCGATAGTGCTTGAACTATTGCAGGCTCATAAAATCAAAGGTACATTTTTCATGAACGGGTTGGCTGTAAAGAAATATCCTTCGCTCTTAAAAGAAGTCGATGCGGAAAAACACAGCATAGGCATTCATGCTTTCAACCATACGCGGTCGACAGCATTTTCTAAGAAAACAGCGATGTCTGAAATACTTCAAACTGAAGAAGCAATCACACAGGCTGGGGTACACCCTGCAAAAATATTTCGTCCTCCCTACGGGTTTTTCTCATGGAACACAATTTCTGCAACCAAAGAGTTAAAGTATAAACTAGTTATGTGGACCACGTCGACGGGGGATTACCGAAAAGACTGGTCCGATGAACAAGTATGCATGACCGCCTTCGGGAAATTGATCCCAGGGGCAATTCTTGTTTTTCACGACAATGAATTAACAAAATCGAGAGTCCGGCAAGTGTTGCCGCGTGTTATTGCAGGCATTCAAGAACGCAGCCTAGCGTTTGGATTGATCCAGTGACAGCCGAAACAACGCTCTTCATTTTTATTCTGTTGTTGTATCTTGCCCAGTGCGCTGTGTTCATCTACGGCCTGTTGAAAGCCCGGTTTGACCTCGATCCCCTTTTCCAACCCAGAGTTTCTGTCGTTACAGCCGCAAGAAACGAAGAGCGAACTATTGCCGCGTGCCTTGAATCGTTGACAAGGCTCGAATATCCGAAGGATAAACTTGAAATTATCATCGTTGATGATGATTCGACGGACGGGACATCGAACATCATTCGCAGTTTCGCAGACAAGCACTCAAATGTCAAAGTGATCGACGGGTATCAAACGGTCGGCAATCTCCGTGGTAAAGCAAACGCCATTGCTCAAGGCATTGATGTGTCATCGGGCGAAATCATTCTCATGACCGACGCCGATTGTATCGTTCCACCATCGTGGGTTCAAACTACCGTACAGCATTATACGGACGACATCGGTGTCGTCGCTGGATTGACTTTGCTTCAACCGGCTGGATGGTTTGCCGGAATGCAGTCTCTCGACTGGGCATACATCCTTGCCGTGGCATCGGCAACCATGTCATTAAAGAACCCTCTTAGCTGTATCGGGAATAATTTTTCATTCAGGAAAAAAGCCTACGACGAAGTCGGGGGCTACCGGGGAATCAAATTCAGTGTGACAGAAGATTTTGCGCTCTTCAAGGCTATTACGCGCAGCGGACGCTGGGGATACAGATATCCACTTGAAAAAGAAAGCCTTGTTTTCAGTACAGCATGCAAAACTATTCGGGAATTATATAGACAGAAACGGAGATGGGGTGTCGGAGGAAAAGATATGCCAATAAGCGGGCTGATGATTATGGCCATTGCATTTTGCATGCATGTTTTATTGCTTGCCGGATATTTCCTTAACCTCAACCTCAACTTTCTGCTGTATGGGTTGGCAACAAAATTTCTGTGCGATTTCGTCTTATTGAGCATCCCCTTAATCAAATCCAAGCAATTCTCTCAACTAAAATATTTTGGCTTTTTTGAAATTTATTATATGGTATATGTGATCATTCTCCCCTTTGCGGTCTTCCTCGGAGGTAAGGTTTTGTGGAAAGGGAGAAAGTATTAACCATGAGCGGGAGAACAAGAATATTGGTCGCTCCTTTGGATTGGGGTTTGGGGCATGCAGCTCGTTGCATACCAATCATCAGAGAATTACTTGAGCACAATACGGAAGTAATCATCGCTGCTGATGGACGACCGTATGAATTATTGAAAAAGGAATTTCCGTCCCTCAGCATCGTTCGACTTCCGGGTTTCACGGTAGTGTATCCAGAGGGCAATCGGATCACGGCAAAGATCGTGAGCCAAATCCCAAGAATCATTAGTGCAATCTTTCGGGAACATCGAGCGTTATCAAATATAATACGAGATTTAAAAGTTGATGCTGTTATTTCAGACAACCGTTTCGGGCTGTTTTCCAAACAAATTCCATGCATCTACGTAACGCATCAAATCGGGATTATGCTGCCGAAGCGGCTCCAATGGGCTTCGCGGATCGTGTTCTATCTGAACAAGGTTCTCATCCAAAAATATACTGCGTGTTGGATACCCGATTATGAGGAAGAAAATAACCTTTCAGGCTGGCTTTCTCATTTTTATCCGCTGCCAGAAAATGCAACGTTCATCGGGCCGTTAACACGATTCAAAAAAATATCAAACATTCCCAAAGAATACGATATCCTCGTCATGTTATCAGGACCTGAACCTCAGCGAACTGTGTTGGAAAATATCATGATGGAGCAATTGAAAATTGTTCCACGCAAGTCATTGGTCGTGCGCGGAATTCCCGAGAAGAGTCAGCATATTAAGCTTTCCGAGTGGGTTTCAGTTGTCTCTTCTCTTGACTCTGAAGCGCTCAATAAAGCAATGCTTGCGTCGGACATTATCATTTCACGCCCCGGCTACAGCACTATCATGGATCTCGATGTATTAGGCAAACGGGCAATCTTCATCC
>CAWJKX010000062.1:0-18101 GCA_963843065.1 uncultured Bacteroidota bacterium | reverse complement strand
TCTTCTCACCTAAAGCGTTACGAGTACGTATTGCTGCCGAACACACTCCCCTGTGCTGTATCCCGTTGTCCAAAATGGCGGGCCACATATTCCTTCGAGCCGAGAAGACCTTCTTCTTCTCCCCCCCACAAAACAATGCGGATAGTCCGGCGCGGTTTTACGCCAAGCGTTGTCAAAATGCGCATCGCTTCAATACACGATGCCGAGCCGGTGCCGTTGTCCGTCGCGCCGGTGGCTCCGTGCCATGAATCGAAATGCCCGCCGATCATGACAACCTCGTCTTTCAAATCCGTGCCGGGAATTTCCCCGACAATGTTCATCCCCGGCTGGTTGTCATAAAATTCTGCTTCAAGATTGATTGCCAATTTGACGCGGCTTCCCTTGTGAATCATCCGGACCATGCGATTGTAGTGTTCCGCCGCAACAACAATCTGAACGGGGATTTTCGGGGCATCCTCGTCGTATGGATTAATTCTCCTGTCCATCGGCGCGTTCACGGGTTGAGGCACCGTTGCGCTTTGAACGAACAGCGTTCCATCGTCTCCCTGCGACGTTTCGACGACAACCGACGCACCTTCCTGCTGGCAAAATTCCATCCTCTTTCTCGCCTGGACCGAACGCTCTCTGAGAATGCGGAATGCAGCGGTGTCCCTTCTTCCAACTCGGCCGCGGCCTCGCGGCATGTCGGCATTTGCCAGCTTCAACAGATCCTCATCGGTTAATCGATCGGCGTCGGGGGTAAAATGCGCCTTCAACTCTCGCGGTTCACTCGTGAGGACAATCGCTCCCTTTAATTTTCCTTTGTACTGCTGCAGGTCATCGTCTGTTTTTGCGTCAAGGTACACTGCATAACCGCTCACTGTTCCTTTTGTAGAAGGAGACCACGCTTTCGGGTACGCAATAAGAGGAAGAACGCGGGGCTCGGTCATCTCGGCCGAAAAATTTTTCATCGACCAACCTTTGCCGAACTTCCACGTCTCAAAGGCGACGTTTTGTAAACCCATTTCTTCCAGCCTCTTTTTTGCCCAATCTGCTGCCTCTTTAAATTCCGGTGAGCCGGTTAACCTGGGGCCGTAGACATCTGAGAGGTAGCTGAGAGTTTCCATCACCTTTGAATTGCTCATTCCTTCGTTTTCTATTTTCGCGATCACTGCCGTGTCGATTTTTTCCGGCATCGGCTGTGCAACGCTGGTAACGATGAATGCTCCGACCGAGAGAAGACTACAGACAAGACGCCTCATAGATTTCGCTCCTTCAGAATATTGTACAGATTGCTACCGCCTTCTTCGCTGAGTATACCGGGGCCGATGAGACTCTTTTCGCTCGTGATGCACGGGACTGTGCTTCGGGTATTTTTCGGGGATCGGAATCAAGAGATGTTCTTCCGGAAATACACATTCGATTTTTTTGCCGAGAAATTCTTCCAGTTTCGGCAGCTCATGCGAATCTTCTTCATCCGCGAAGTTGATAGAAATGCCGCTCGCTCCGGCACGGCCGGTGCGCCCGATGCGATGAACATATTCTTCCACATCGAGCGGTAAATTGTAATTGATGACATGCGATATCGCTTCAACATGGATCCCGCGCGACGCGACGTCGGTGGCGACGAGCACGCGTATGTTCCCCTCGCGAAACCGTTCCAACCGATTGATCCGCAGCTTCTGGTCCACGTCCCCCGAAAGAAGTGCACAGCTGATGCCGTACGCCTCGAGCTGGTCTTTCAACCGGCGGGCTTCGTCGCGCCGGTTCGCAAAAATTAAGACACGCTCGAGTTTCTTTTGCATGATAAGGTTGAAGAGGAGTGTCGGCTTTTCCTCGCGCGTGGTGATGTACGTGATTTGTTCGACGCTCTCCACCGCAATTTCCTCCGGCTTGACCGTCACCTGGAACGCCTGGCGCGTCCATGATTCTGCGAGCCGTTTCACATCGGAAGAGATCGTTGCGGAAAAAAACATCGTCTGGCGTTCCGCTTTCGGCGGCGTGCTGAGAACGATCGATTTCACGGCCGGAATGAACCCCATGTCGAGCATCCGGTCTGCTTCGTCGAGTATCAGAATCTCAACTTTGCTCAAGTCAACAAGTTTCTTTTTCTTGAAATCGATCAGACGTCCGGGCGTACAAACGAGAACATCGCATGGGCTCTGCTGCAATTGTTTCTGCTGCTTCAGATAATCTATTCCGCCAAACAAAGGAAGCGTCCGGCAAGGTACGTAGCTCCCAAGATCGTGGGCGTCTTTATCTATCTGCATTACGAGTTCCCGTGTGGGAGCGAGAATGAGCGCACGCGGCGTACCGAGAGGCCGCTTTCCTTCGATCGGATGCGCAAGAACATGGCTGAAAATCGTTATAAGGAAGGCGGCGGTCTTTCCCGTTCCGGTCTGCGCTTGGGCGGTAACATCGTCGCCGGCAAGTGCTTTGGAAAGCGTCTCAGCTTGTACCGGAGTGCAGTATTGAAATTTCAGGTCATAGATTGCATGAAGTACTTCGGGGGGGAGGTTGAAATCCTGAAATCTTTTTTTCCCCTCCAGCGGCGGGACAACAAAAATTGAACTATCCCAGACTTCAACAGGAACTCCGCGCGGTGCCGATGCCGGAATCTTCTGCAACTCGCGTTTCGCTCGGCGCGTGCTGTATTCTTCACGTGTTTCTTTCTTCCGATTCTGTCGAGGCCCCCTGCTGTCCGCTCGTTCGTGAATGGGCATTTTGCGGTTGCTTTGTGCCGCCATTAGGTCGGCGACAGATGTCGAAGGGGGATGTGAAATGTTTTTGGGCTTTTCAGCCGGAAGTCTATCTTCCCGCAGGAAGAAAGACTTAAATTTGGCGACTAAATTCCTTAACAAAGAAGCGTTTTCCCTTATGAGATCATCAGAATTGAATTGCAGTAATATACGAAAAAAATACTCTATAGTCTCGAAAGATAAATTAAGAAGGTGTCCGCCAGCTGTCCAACCCGTCTGCCACTACCCCTTTTTCCTCTCAATTTCTTTGCTTACATTTCTTTTGATGAACGAAACAGGCAGGGAGTTGTAATGAAATATAAAGTAGCATCTCATCGGGTTTTTTGGAGTTCGACTCGATTATTTGTTTTTATAATGTGCATTTGCCGTCAGGCTGTTTTTGGCCAGCATCCACTGGTTTCAGAACCCGAGCAGCAATCGACGAACAAATTTGAATTCGAGAAATCTGCTTTTGAACAGCGGCAGACAAAGTCGGCGGCGAGCAGCTGGTTCGATGTAACATACTATGGCTTGAATCTGGAGATTTCCACAAACCCCGGATATTTAAAAGGAGACGTCAATATCGTCGGTATCTGCCGTCAGGACAATTCAGAATTACTCACGCTCGACCTCATGAATACGATGCACATCGATTCGGTTCAGGTGAACGGTCAAGGATGTTCCTTTATGCAAATGAGCAGTTCATTCGATATCACGCTGGATCACTCGTATCAAGCGGGAGAAATTCTTTCGACGGACATTTTTTATGAAGGAGCCCCGGTTCCAACCGGATTTGGGAGTTTTGAATTCGATTCTCACTCCGGTATACCGTGGGTGTATTCGCTCAGCGAACCGTATGGGGCAAGGGACTGGTGGCCGTGTAAAAACACTCAAAGCGACAAGGCAGATTCGGCAGACATCACCGTAACGTGCGATTCAACGTACAAAGTTGGGTCTGAGGGAGTGCTCGTTTCGGTAGTCAATCATAATAATGGAACGGCTACCTACCATTGGAAAGAGCGCTACCCGATTGCGTCCTACCTCATTTCCATTGCCGTCACCAATTACACCCAGTTTTCGAACTGGTTCCCGTATTCTAAGACCGACTCAATGGAAGTACGTAATTACGTCCTTCCCGAAAACTACTCAACCGCCATCGCAATTCTTCCCCGTGTTGTTGACATGCTTACAATCTATTCAAACCTTTTCGGGTTGTATCCCTTCATCAAAGAAAAATACGGACATGCGGAATTCGCTAGCGGTGGTATGGAACATCAAACAATGACCTCAATCGGAACATTCGACGAGAAAGTTGTCGCGCACGAACTTGCCCATCAATGGTTTGGGGATAAAATTACATGCAGGACATGGTCGGACCTCTGGCTGAACGAGGGTTTTGCTGTATATTGTACAGCCCTGTATCTCGAAAAGGAATACGGAGTTGCCTCGTACTGGGATTATATAAATCTTCAGACCGAAGTCGCCATCTCTGCGGCGGGAGAGGTCGGAGCGCCCGACACGTCGACGGCTCAATCTCTTTTCAATTACGATCTGATCTACGCGAAAGGAGCGTCCGTGCTGCACATGCTTCGGCACGTGCTTGGCGACAGTATCTTTTTCAGCTCTCTCCGCACTTACGCAAACCAACCTTCACTGCAATATTCCACGGCCACGACGAAAGATTTGGAGACGGCATGCGAGAGCGCATCGGGCAAAAGCCTTAGTTATTTTTTTCAGGAATGGATCTACGGAGAAGGCTATCCTATTTACCAATATTCGTGGAACTGGAATTCCGCGGGAGATTCGTCCGTGGTCACGATCAATCTCAAACAAGCCACTGGCCGGCAAAATCCTGCATTTTTCACTATGCCTATTGACATACGCATTCTCTCCCCGGAAAAAGACACCACCGTAACCGTCTTCAACAATGCTCAAAGTCAAAGTTTTGCAATAAATTTTCCCGAGAGACCAACCTCTATTCTTCTCGACCCAGACGGGTGGATGCTCAAGCTGGCGTACCCGGCATCAGCGGCTCTCCCGTTGAACTACTCGCTCGAACAGAACTACCCCAATCCGTTCAATGGAGGGACAACAATTAAATACCAACTTTCACATTCAGCGTATGTGACGCTTAAAGTTTATGATGTGCTGGGGCGGGAAGTTGCAACTCTCGTCAACGCGCAACAAATACCGGGAAATTATGAGTACCCTTGGTCCGGACAAAATTTCGCCAGCGGCCTCTATTTCTATCAGCTTACGGCCGGCGATGTTCATCTGCAGAAAAAAATGATTTTATTAAAATAATCTCAACGGCGAAGGATGATCGACTGCAGAATATTCAGCGACCGTTTTATCACTTCGTACAAGCATTCATTCTCGTGAGGAATAGATGAAGGAATTTGCAATGAAGGGTGGCTTCTTTCTCTTTGTTTTATTTTTTCTTTTCACAAATGCTTCTTCTTCGCAGAACAAAGGCCAACCAGTCGCCGACGACCCGACGAACGAGAGCCAATATCTGATACATTTTAAAAAGGCAGATTATCACCTCGGCAAGTTTGAGTTTGATGAGTCGTTGCGTGAGTGCCAGGCTGCGCTGACATTCAAGCCTGACGATTTCTTGATTCGTGCAATGATGTGCCTCGACTATTATGAAATAGGCGAAAAGCTTGATGCAAATAACTCGGAAGGCAAAGAAAGGAAGATCGCGATTTATGATACGATGGTGGTGATCGCAAACGAAGGGATACGCTGCGCTCCCGACAAAGGGGAATGTTATTTTATGCGAGGTTTAGCGAACGCACGGAGAGCAACCACAAAGGGAGTATTTTCCGAGCTATTTACAGCCAAACAAATCGAGACTGATTGGCTCATCTCGGTCAATCGCACATCCGATTACACAACTCCGAATGGCGAAAACCTTCAGGCGTCGAGCTGCATCGCGTTAGGTGTCTATTACCGTCTTTGCCCGACATTTTTCATGCTGCGATGGATATTCGGAATCAGCGGCGATCTTGACAAAGCAGTCTACTATTGCACGAAGGCGTACGAACTTGATTCCACGAGGATAGAGATCGTCAAAGAATTGGGCGTGGCATTGATAACGCGAGGGTTGGACAGAAAAAATGATGCGGACATCGAAGCAGGAAAAGAGTACTTACGAAAGGTTCCTACTCTTCCGTTACGATTGCAGACCGATAAAATCGATATCCAACACAGCAAAATGCTGCTTAACGATATCAGCCTCTGCCCGGGATATTCGAGGGATGAACAACAGGATATCTCGGAAGAAGCATTTAAGAAAACGAACCAGTGACGCACCGCTGCTAAGCAATCTTGCTTTTTTTACCGTCAAGGCGCCAAGCAAGCCAATACGTAATGAGCATAAAGGAGAGCAATGCTCTTGGCGTTCTCCGCGCCTTGTGCCGAAGGCATCACCTTGTGAGCGGCCCAATACCTGATTATTTATCGGGAAATGGCCCGAGGTTAATCAAAACGCTTAGAGGTCTTCCCCGGCTATTTTTCCTGCGGCTTCCAATCCCTTCAACCGTAACTCTTCCAATTTTTCTTTGCTGTAGGCAATTCGTGTAATTGTAATGAACAGCACCGGGACGATAAAGATGGCCAGCATCGTTGCGGAGACCATACCTCCGAGAACCGTCCAGCCGATTGTCGACCTCGCCTGTGCTCCTGCTCCTTCCGCAAACGCCAACGGCGACACGCCAAAAATAAAGGCCATTGATGTCATGAGAATCGGACGCAAACGCAGCTTCACTGCTTCGAGAGTCGCTTCTATCATCGGCATTCCCCTGTCTACGCGCTCCTTCGCAAATTCAACGATAAGTATCGCGTTCTTAGCAGCTAAGCCTATCAATGTGACCAGGCCGATTTGCGCATACACATTGTCGCTTAACCTCGGTATCAGAACAAGAGTCAAAATTGCGCCGAATGCGCCGATAGGAACAGCCAGCAAAACCGCGAACGGCACGGACCAACTCTCGTACAGTGCAGTCAGGAAGAGGAACACAAACAGCATCGACGTTGCAAAGATCGTGAATGTGCTGCTTCCGGCGTTGATTTCTTCACGCGATAATCCTGAAAATTCATAGCCGTAGTCGGACGGCAGGACTTTTGCCGCCACGTCTCGTAACGCTTCGATCGCCTCGCCGCTGCTGTATCCTGCAGCGGCATTCCCGTTGATCTCCGCTGTGCGAAACAGGTTGTAGTGCGAAATCATCGGCGCGCTTTCAGTAACTCTGTATGTAGTTAAAGTACTGAGGGGGATCATTTCACCCGCCGAGTTCTTGACGTAGTACTTCGACATGTTCTGAATGTCTGCACGGTACGATGTGTCAGCCTGCGCGACAACGTGAAAATTGCGGCCATAAATTGAGAAGTCGTTCACATAACGGCTGCCGAGAAAGGTCTGTATCGTCGAATACACATCCGAAATTGAAATTCCCAGTTTCTTACATTTTTCTCTGTCGACATCCACTTGAAATCCCGGCGTTCGCGCCGTGAAAAAAGAAAACACGCGGCTCAACTCCGGCCGTCTGTTCGCTTCAGCGACAAATGTTTGAACCACGGTTTCAAATTGTTTGATGTCATCGGTGCTCTCATGCTGTTCCAATTCAAACGAGAATCCCCCCGTCTGCCCAAGTCCCGGGATGGCTGGAGGCGAAATCACCACGACGTTGGCACTCTTGATAGCTGAAAGCTTCTGCTGAAGCGTGGCGATCAAGGAACCAAGCTGCAATGATTTGTCCGTCCTCTCATCCCATGGTTTCAACTGTGCAAACACGGTGCCGCTGTTTGATTTGGTCGCAAATGTTATAGCATTCAAACCTCCCAATGCAGCAAAGTGAGCGATACCCGGAGTTGTTCTCAAGATATCCATCATGGTATTTAACGCTTCCAGGCTTCTCGTCGTCGAAGATGCTTCGGGGAGTTCAAACGTAATGATCAACCGCCCTTCGTCCTCGGTTGGAATAAACCCCGTCGGCTTGCTCTTGAATAGAACTGCCGTCCCTACGTACAGACAAATCAATAGAATGATAACGATGGGAGATTTTTCAATACACTTCTTGACGCCGGATGAATACGAATCTGTCGTTCGATGGAACCATTCATTGAATCTGAAGAAGAGTCCGTTCAGCCCTTTCGAATTGGCGCCGACTACCGTAGGCTTCAAAAATAGAGAGCAGAGCGCCGGAGTGAGGGACAATGCAATGAATGCAGAGATCAAGCACGGAAATGGCGATCGTAATCGCGAATTGTTGATAGAGCCTCCCCACGATCCCGGGCATGAAACCAACGGGTACGAAGACTGCCGCAAGGATCAGTGCGATTGCCACGACAGGACCGGAGATGTCTTTCATGGCGCTGTGGGTAGCTTCTTTCGCCGTCATTTTTTCGTGGTCGATATAATGTTGGACGGCTTCGACGACGATGATGGCATCGTCAACAACGATGCCGATGGCCAGCACAAAACCGAACATGGTCAGTGTGTTGATCGTAAAACCGAGAGGAACAAAAAATGCGAATGTGCCGATAATGGAAACCGGAATCGCAAGCACAGGGATCAGCGTTGCACGCCAGCTCTGGAGAAACAAAAATACTACCAGAACAACAAGCCCGAGGGCTTCAATCAACGTCCACACGACTTCGTTGATCGACACCTTCACCACGGAAACCGATTCAAACGGGACGACATAATCAACGTCCTTCGGAAACGATTTTTTCAAATCATCCATGACGGTGTAAATGCCTTTTGCAACTTCGAGAGCATTGCTCCCCGGAGCCTGATACACGAGCAAGTACGATGCTCGTTTACCGTCGACAAATGAATTGCTCGCATAACTGAATTTGCCGAGTTGAACACGGGCCACATCTCGTACGTGAACTGCCGAACCTTCGCGGGGGTCGGAGCGGACAATGATATCCCGAAATTGCTCTTCTGTATTCAACCGGCTGTTCGTGAAGACCGAGTATTCAAATGCCTGGTCGCTGGATTGAGGGGGCGCCCCGACGGCACCTGCGGCAATTTGCAAGTTCTGCTCCGCTAACGCATTAACAACGTCGTTCGCCGTGAGGCTGAGTTGTGCCAGCTTATCGGGCTGCAGCCAGATACGCATGCTGAAATCATCAGCGCGCGTGAACACATCGCCAACGCCGTTCACGCGCAACAACGCATCCCTCACAAAAATATTGGTATAATTGTCGAGGAACGTAACGCCATGTGTTCCGTTCGGAGAGAAGATAGCTACAAGAAGGAGAATGCTCGGATTTCGTTTTCTCGTCGTCAACCCGAGGCGTTTGACGTCATCCGGTAATTGCGGTGTCGCGATACCGACTCTGTTCTGGATGTCAAGGGCAGCAATATTCGGGTCGGTTCCGACATTCAACGTAACGTTGATTGTGCTGCGTCCATCGCTCGTGCTGTTGCCTTGCATGTACGCCATGCCGGGCGTTCCGTTCACCTGGGATTCAATCGGAGTCGTAACGGTTTGTTCCACAGTTTGCGCGTCGGCGCCGTTATAGAGCCCCGTTATCTGAACCGTCGGCGGCGTAATATCCGGATACTGGCTGATCGGCAGTTTGGAAATAGCAAGTATGCCGTTCAAAACTATGACAATCGAGACCACAATGGCGGTTACCGGTCTCTTAATAAACAGATCTGCAATCATTACATTTCCTGTTTGGGGATTATTTAGTCTGGACGGTCGCTACACTCGGTTGTGGCGCTGCGGGAATGACGGTAACCGGAGAATTATCCCGTAATTTCTGTACTCCTTCTGTTACGATTTGTTCTCCGACTTGCAGTCCATCTTTCACGATTACCATATCGTTGATGCTTTTCCCCAAACCAATTCTTCGCTGAGAGACTTTATTGTTATTGACCACGTACACAAAGTACTCTCCCATCTGTTCCACGACTGCCTTGTATGGAATAAGCAGGCTTTCAGCCGAACTGTTGGCTTGCACGCGGAGATTACAGGTAAGACCGGTCCGTAAAATATTTTTCGCATTGGGAAAGATCACTCGTATTCGTATCGTGCCCGTCTGTGAATCGACCGAACGGTCTAAGAAACTAAGATGCCCCGGGGACGGATACACGGTTTGATCCGGAAGGACAATTGTAAACGTTGAATCCCGCAAGCTGTCTCCCGCCTGCAACAGTTGCGTGAAGCGGCTGATTTGTTTCTCATCGACGGCACAATCAACGGCCATCGGATCGTCCGATGAAAGGGTGTTCAGCAGCGTCTGCCCCGCTACCACCGACGATCCAAGTTTTACGGATGAAATCCCGATCGTTCCGTCGAACGGCGCCACGATGACCGAATACCGGAGATTCGTCTGCACATTTTTGACATTCGCTTCAAAAGATTCAACCTGCATTTTGGCCGACTGCAAATCTGCCTGCGCATGCTCTAATGTCTGTCTGGCAACGGCATCCCTTTTTGCGAGGTCGCGGTATCTGTCGGCATCTTGCTGAGCTTTCGCCAGAGTTGATTTTGCAGTGTTCAGGTTGGCAATCGCCTGATCGTACGCAGCCCTGTATTGCTGCTGATCGATTGCATACAATTTCACCCCCTTGTTGATGTGCTGTCCATCTTTAAAATAGATATCCGTAACGTACCCCGATACTTCAGACCTGACCTCCACCTGATTTATCGCAGTGACAGTTGCAGGATATTCATCATAGTACGCAGCCGTTCCCAATTTTACTTCATACGCGGCGACCTGTACCGGTGGAGGCGCCTTTTGTCCGGCCCCTTTGTTGTCGCCGCAGGCGGCAAGGACAAGAGACATGATGACTGAAAAACCTACCAAGCGTAATGTGTTGTTCATAGAAAAATGGAAGATATTTGAATTCCGAATAATATTAATTACTGATGCGAAGTAAAGCATTAATTATCCACTAAGTTCACGGAGTGCACAATGGAAACGTATTTCAGCCGATGAGTACCAAAAACATTTTTCATGAAATAAAGCATTCTTGAGACTTCTGAAAAATTCCTAAGTAATGTCATTCTGAGGAGCGTAGCGACGAAGAATCTAGTTTTTCTTCTCAAATTGAACGTATAGATTCTTCGCTTCGCTCAGAATGACATTTGAATACAAAGTTTTCAGGTGTCTCTATTTACTCTTGTAATGCGGATTTGAACCTTCTCGCCTTTTCGCGTTCTTAGTGGATACCTTTACTTATTGATATTGAAGAGTCCCGAGCGCTTTCTCAACATCCAACTTGCTGCTCAGCACCTGGTATAACGCATTCGTATGATTTACTTGTGCTGCACGCAGATCAGTTTCGGCGGAAATAACTTCGAGATACGTTTTCGTTCCTGCCCTGTATTGAAGCTGGATGGTCTCATAGACATCCTTCGCGAGTTCAAGATTTTCTTTCAAAACATGATAATTGTTCAGGTCGCTCTTGTAGTTTGCAAGAGCTTGAGTGTATTCTGTATTGACGGAATTCTTGAGCGAAATAAAGTCATAGTCAAAACGCTCCACCTCCAATTGGGCTCCTTTTATTTCCTGATAACGCTTTCCACCTTCAAAAATAGGAAAAGACAACTGCAGGCCTACAAACGAATAAGGGTAATCTATGTTGTAGAGCTGCGTGTATTTGTTACTCTGATAATTGAAGTTGTAGCTGCCATACAAACTCAGCGAGGGAAGAAAACTCCACTCATAATAATCAAGATTGTCTTCCTGCAACCGCTTTTGTGTCTCCAGCGATTGATACTCAATCCTGTTTTCATAGTGTACCGTCTGAGTAGTATCGAGCATTGCTTCGCGTTCCATTTGTCCGCTGTTGTACGACAATTTCAATTCGGCGTTCGGAGGATAGCCCATTTGTTCTTTTAAAAAAGCATAACGTGCTTTCAGAAATTCTTCACTTTGCCTTTTCTCCGCTCTTGCGTTGTTAAGCAAAATGGTCGCTCTTTTGTAATCCGTCTTGTCGACAACACCCCCTTTGTATTGATCGTACGCATCTTTCAAGCTTCGCTCCAGGCGCACAATGTCTTCATCGAGCAATTCAATTTCTTCCTGGGTCACGAGCACCGCATAAAACGCTTTGCTCACGTCCGCAACGACATCGATCTTATTGCCGACTGTTTGCTCCGCCGCACGCCGGCGTACGTCGTTCGCGCTGCTGCTCGCTAACAACACGTCTCTATTAAAAAGAGTTTGAGACAGAGAAAACTGGCCGGTTGAAATATTTGGTAAACCAGTCGCTACCTCTGTCACCCCCCCGGCATTACCGATAGAAGTCGGTACTTCAGGGAAATGCTGGATATAGTAACTGAAATTGACCTGCGGGTACCAATCGGCAAGTTTACCTTTGATCGACCTTTCCGTTATCTCCTCATCCATAAGAGATTTTTCCACCGACGGTTGATGCGAAAGAGCAAATCGCACACAATTTTGCAGTGTGGCCGCCCCCGACAGTGAATCTGATGCGATACGCGTTTGACTGTAAGCGGGATGGAGGAAAAATAAAAGGGTTAAAATCACGCGGCCTGCTCTCTTCGTGATTTCCTCTATTCGTTTCTTCTGTTCTTTGAGAATATAGTGATTCATGTTGAGCTATTTACGAAAGCACAAAATATTGTTTGATTCCGTTCTTCGACGCAAACTTCCCACATTCTTAGCATGTCCTTCCAGAACCAATGGCTGAAAACGGGGCGCGATCCCATAGAACGGATGTAAGCAAAGGGATGCCCGGCACTTTTTCCGACAAAACCTGTTCATTCATTCCGTAGAGTTATTCACTCACGGCGATTTTGGCGCTGTTTGCTGCTTGGATTGGCAATGAATATGTAATTTCGCGATTTTCCTCTTGAAATTCAACCGAGAAGCTTCATAAGTCCCTACAAAATCCATGAGAGAGGCAAACCCCGATTGATATTAAAGATTAACCATCAAACCAATACCACGGCGATTATTGCACTAACTCCACCGATAAGAACAGCGTACAACGTAATCTGGTTTCCCTTTCTCTTATCTTTTTTCTTTGAAAGGTCGTCATCGACTTTCTGCATCTGCCCGATTGATCCAAAATTGAAAACTCCAATACGGGCAAACCCCGCGCAGAAGTGGAAATATGCCTGCAAAAATCCGGAAGCCGACATCGTGGCAGGGAAGAAAACAAACAATCGCCACCATGGATTGACTTCCATCAATATGAGTGCAAGCAGCAAGAGAAGCGTGATTGCAAGAGCAACCCAGCCAAGATTTCGCCGACGAGCCGTCTCATCTCCACCTATATTGCACACACCGGGAACATATTCGGTTTGAGTCATAAGCGTTATTGCTTTACCTTATTTACGCATAGCTTTGAGAGTCTTTGCAAGATTGATCAATTCGTTGAAGAATGTTTCAACGCGATCCCCCCGCATACCTTCTCTTAACGGTTTGAAAAACTCCGGCTTCACCGGAACGTTCTCATTTCTCACCGCCAAATACACTTCCGTGGGGATATGGATTGCACTGCTAATCGGCACCATTTGGAGTTCGATAACAACCTGCCGTAATTGTTCGATCGCCCGCGCACCCCCAGCATTTCCATAACTAACGAAACCAACCGGCTTGCCGTTCCATTCAGGAAACACCCAATCGAGAGCGTTCTTGAAGACAGCAGAATAGCCGTGGTTATACTCTGGCGTGGCCATAATGTAACCGTCTGCCTCGCCGACTTTAGCCGCCCATTTTTTCCCCAGCTCATTGGAATATTTTCCTTTATTCATTGCAGGAGAAATCGGCTCATCGTAGAACGGCAGTGGCCAATCGCGCAGATCGATAAGCTCCGCTCGTACACCTTCCCTCTTTCTTAACTCATCCAAAATATATCTGGCCGGCTTTTCGCAAAAACGATTTTGACGAGTGCTGCCGATGATAATGTGTATTGTGAGCAGAGTTTTTTCCCATAATGATTTCTCTCCGCGATCGAACGACGTTTAGAGATGTTTTCTTTTCTTTCTCACTTGATCCGATAGATTTTTCAAAAGACCGAGCAAGTATTCCGTGTTGACGGAATACAATACCTCCTGACCACGCCGTTCGTCGACAACCAGGCCGCTCCCTCGAAGAGTCCGTAAATGCTGTGAGACTGCCGGTTGCGAAAGCTGTACTATGCCCACCAGCTCGCCGACAGTCTTCCGTCCTTTGAGAAGAGCTTCGAGAATGCGGTAACGGCTCTTATTCCCGATGCCTTTGCCGAATTCATTAATTTCTTTACACAAGTCTGTCATACAATGATATTTGCATATTAGTATATACTTATATTTAAGTTACGTAAAGATAACGATCGCCTCGGACCATGTCAAGAAAATAAATTCCGTTGAAGGTGAGGATGACTCCACGGTAACATCCTTAGCACGCGATTGAGGCGTGAAGATCCGGCACAGCTCATGCCGTTTCTAAAAAGACACTGAATGAGACGGCACATTTAGCGAAATCAATTACGCAGGAGACGATGAACCGTTGCGGTTTCCAGAATACCGATCAATCCGGTGCTGTTGTTATAGACCCGGATTTGCACCGTTGCGGCGCCCTTTGGAATCGTAATGGCTTCCCGAAGTTGAAACTCGGAAAGCGGGGAAACGGAATGCGCCCTCCCTTCAAACAGAATCTCTCCATGAGCATCGGCGAACACCACTTTTGCAGTGCCTTTGTAGAACACACCGTACACTGCTGTCAGTTTTTGCGTTGTCGAATCGTAGGCAAGTCCTTCGGCGACTGCACCGACAGAATCCACATCGAGAACCGGCGCGCGAACTGTTGCAGCCCACCAGTTTTCGGTAAATGTATACCTGCCGCCGTTCGCAGCAAGTTCAACGGTAGGCCCTTTCACTTCGAATTCTAAGTAAGATGGATCAGGGGGACCCACATACACTGTAACACGGCAGCCGTTGTCCGGGTACGATGCCCCTTCAAAAATAGTAAACGTCTTGGCAACAATGAACTTGTCCGAAAGGTCCGCATACACTATCCACCCTTTATTCGGATCGGCATGGAGCAGTTGGTTGTCGGGAGTATACTGAACGCCAAAGACGCCGGGTGCGACTTCTCCTTTCCATGCATTGGAATTGGCTCGCGGGTTCACACCAGTTTTCCCGTAGACGCTCTTGGGATTAATCGGAAAATAGACCCAATAATTCCCGTAGTCTGATTTGCCGGGATGATGGACAATCCCTTCCGTCACTCCCCATACACTCCAGCGTACTGCACCGCTGCCTTCATTGATGAATGTCTGATCCATCGTAATCCGGCTCGTACCCGCATAGGCTGTCGTCTTCCGTTCTAACCGGAGATTGGGTGCGAACCATTTTTCCGGCGGACTCGAAACGGTAACGGCAACCGAACCGCTCGCTTCGGAAAGAGAATCGATCTGGAACGAATAACTTCCCCCATCCAGCACCGGAGGAGGAGGCCACCCGCCGGCATCCCATTGGCTTTGGGGCGCAGGCCAGGTTTTGAACCCTCCGAAATTGTGCCACGGCGCACTCGGAGACGGCGTGTAAGTTTTTCCAAGTTCAGACGGATTTACAAAGATAGATTGAAGTTCTCCTAAATTGTACTCCATCACTCGACCGCCGATGGCCGGTATAATGGCAAGCTTAATAAAGTTGTTTTGCATGACAACGGCATCCCATCCCCATGAATTGTAATTGGAAATAGTTCGAACTGAAATGTCCGGCGTCTGGGCATGCAACAAGGCACAGGCAAAGCCCGCAGTAATAATATTTATTTTTCTCATACGCTCTTTCCTTGACAATCCACTTACTTCATTTGTTTGATAGAAACATCCGCCACAAGCTCTCCTCGTATCTAAGTAAACATCGCAGAACTGCAAAATCAAGTAGAATCGGGAAGTTGGCCATTTTGATTCGAGAGAGAGGTGGTTCCACGCAAAGTAGTCCGCTGCTGAAAGTAATTATCCCTTAATGATTCCCTTACTTCCGACTACCTTTGTCCAAACTCCCGTGGATTAAGAGCTGGATTCTCGCTGTGAAGTGTGCACTTCATACGGTGCGGACGGAGCAAATACGGGATAGGATTGAACATCGAGCAGGAATTTGGCGACAACGCAGAAATGATGTTCAGAGCAGGATGGTATGACGGACACAATGAGACCTGGATGCTAACAAAGATCGACCAGGCCTCCAGTGCAGCCATTGTGTCGATGGAAAAGCGATGGAATCGTGCGAGGGATAATATTAGTGTGCGGTACTTGCGAACGGAATTTCAGCAAGCACCGCGCATATCTCAAAACGGACGGCGACGGATTTCTCATCGGCGACGGCAATTTGAATTACGCCCCTGAATCTATCGCCGAAGCGTGCTATCCGTTTTCACTTCCTGCTTATCATTTGCAACTCGCCCGGACTATCAACTCGTGCTCAACCCGGCCCATGACAAAGACCGGAGTCCAGTCCACGCAGTCGCGATTCGAATCAATTCAGAGCTCTGAGCAACACACCCGCATCAGCCTGCTGATACCAGCTACTTTTGTCTTGAGCGGCTAGCTGCAGCCGGCGCTTGCCGCTGCACTTGAGGACGGGGCTGGGCCATTTCGGTCCGGGGAGCCGCCTGGGGTTGAGGCCGAGCCGTCGGTTGTGTTTGCTCCCACATGTTTCTCTGATACTCCTGCGCATTATGCATCGTATTAAAATTGTAGCTGGGCGATGTTGCGGGCTGACGTGGCCTCGAAATAGGTACTTGACCCGGTCCAGCAGTTCTTACAGGCTGTTGCTTTGCCGGATCTCGAATAAGACCCTGTTCTTCGCCTGACCGCGCTGAAGGTTCGCTTGGGTTCGTGGCAACTTCATGCACCGGCATTGAAATTCTTATCGGCGGTTGTTTTGCCGGCCGCTCTATCACATTCGGCGTGTTTTGCTGCGTCTCCTCGGCAGCTGTCCGTTTTCTTGGTTCAGTATTCAAAGACGGAAATTTAGATGAATTATTTCGAAGGTATTGATCCCGGACGGCCGGAGAAACCGTCTTACCGCCGTATTGCTTTTGAACATTGGCATCTAACGTACCAACTTGTCTTATTACTTCAGTTCTTCCCGTCCTATTTGCAACAAAGTCGTTCGGTAAATAATCTCTGTGATCATGAACCCACCCATGCACAATAGCAGAATTCCCCCCGCCCGGTCTCTGCCGTCCATAATAATGATCTATGTATCCATTGCCCAGGTTTGGATAGCGGCGCAAGTGATCGGGATAATAAAAATACCAATTCGTAAAATAGCGTGACGGGGGACCTATGACAACAATCTGTCCTCGTCGATCATGGTAAAATCCACAATCGAACCAGTAAGGATACGGATACCAATAGCTGTACGGATACCACGTAGGATAACCAAACCAATATGGATAAGGATTACACGTGTAATTGTCTACGTAACCCGGGTCTGGCGGGGCGTTTACTTCCTCTTGTGTATATCCATTTTCGGTCGCATAATCATTAGCGGCACTTTGTAGATCAGTCGCTTCATCCGGGTTTTGTTCGATACTTTGTTTCCACGCTTCCGCATCCTCCGCGTTCTGCCGTGTTTGCGCAAGATTAAGAGAGTCAGCTCTGCGTATCACGCCCTGCGGATTGCGCCTGTACCGATCACCTACCCGTACCGTAAGGCCAAGATGATCGTTGAGCAGGTTTATGATTTCGGGATATTGGATGAGCACCTTCAAGGCTTGCTGAGTTTCGGCAGGATAATCTGTAAGGATTGTATCGAATTGAGCATCGGTCTTCGCCTGAATTTCGTCCATCTTTTGGAGGATGGCGAAATACCCCATTCCATACTTCAATGCAGTTTCATGAATCTCTGCTGGATAGTCTTTGAGTACGACACTAATCTGGTCTACAGATTCTTTACCTTCCTGCACCAGCCTTGAAATCAAACCGGGGTACCTGCTCAAATTCCAAAAATCTTCCTGCTCATTCTTGGAATAGCTGCCTATCAGAGCAACGAAGTCGTCGCTTGAACTTTTCTGCAAGCTTGCGATACTGACTATCGCCGAAGGGTATTCGCATACTTCAAAAATATGAAGGCGAATACTGTCAGGATACATTACCAGTGCGTTAAGGGCTGCCGAATCTTCTTTCATTAAATGTTTAGATGGTGGATTTTGCTGCTGTGCAACGGCATCGATCGTAACGATACCAATGAGAGAAGCGCACAACATCCCGATCAAAAGGTTCGTTTTCATATTCTTTCAATGGAATAATGTCACATTCGGTAATTAGCTACTACTATTATATATACAATTATACCTCAGAAAAGGATTAATAGCAAATGCTGCAATGTGTGATTTATTATTGATGTCGCCGCATCTTGTTATTGAGGTCAGAATAAAGTGCCAAATTGACTG
>CAWJKX010000061.1:0-27542 GCA_963843065.1 uncultured Bacteroidota bacterium | reverse complement strand
GCAAAGAAAAATTAGAAAGAGCCAGCCGCTAAAGGATGAAACTGTAAAGTAGGCAAAGTTGTAAGCGTTAGGATTAACCTTGTGCCATTTCCCGATAAATAATCCTTTATTTTTACAGCCAAGACACCATGCACTCCAATATGCAACGAGTATAAAGGACAGTAATGATCTTGGCGTTCTTTGCGTCTTGGCGGTGAAAAAAACAAGATTATTTAGTAATAGTGCCTTACTGGTTCGATTTCTTAAATGCTTCTTCCGAGACATCCTGTTGTTCATCCCTCGAATATCCCGGGCAGAGGCTGATATCGTTAAGCAGCATTTTGCTGTGTTGGATATCGATTTGGTCGGTCTGCAATCGTAACGGAAGGGTAGGGACCTTTCGTAAGTACTCTTTTCCTGCTTCGATGTCCGCATCGTTTTTTCTGTCCAGCCCTCGCGTTATCAATGCCACGCCCAATTCTTTGACGATCTCTATCCTTGTGGAATCAAGAATGTATGCCCTTGTGCAGTAGGTGACCGCTTTGTCAAGATCGCCGCTAATGCCGAATATCCATTTTAGCATAAAAAATGTCGGGCACAAACGGTAATACACGCCTAACGCGATGCAGCTTGATGCCTGAAGGTTTTCGCCGTTCGGAGTCGTATAATCGGACGTGCGATCGACCGCGATAAGCCAATCGGTCTCGATTTGTTTGGCTGAAAATAGTTGAGAAAATACCCCCTTCGTTGTTGCTCTCCGCGCGTTCGCTAATCCTCGCATAAAGTAGCACTCCCCTTTATCGGGAGCGCAGCGTATCCCGTCGTTTGCGATCACCACCATCGTATCATAGATTTCGATCTTCCTGTCCTTGTCTTCCGATTTATTGGCATCAAGCTTTTCGCCAATTTCATAGTAGTCGAGGCACATCATTGCACGAATCAGGAAATCGTCAGGCTTGAATGTCAGCGCAGTCTGGCACTCGCGCAACGACTCTTCAAACTCGAATTTGCCGAGGTGGTAATCTGCCTTTTTAAAGTGTATCCGATATTGGTTCTCGTTCGTCGGGTCGTCGGCGACCGGTTGGCCTTTGTTTTGCGAAGAAGAAGCATTTGTGAAAAGAAAAAATAAAACACAGAGAAAAAAGTCACCCTTCATTGCAAATTCCTTCATCTATTCCTCACGAGAATGAATGTTTGTACGAAGCGATAAAACGGCCGCTGAATATTCTGCAGACGATCATCCTTCACCGTTGAGATTATTTTAATAAAATCATTTTTTTCTGCAGATGAACATCGCCGGCCGTAAGCTGATAGAAATAAATGCCGCTGGCGGAATTTTGTCCGGACCAAGGATGCTCATAAATTCCCGGTATTTGTTGTGCGTTGACGAGCGTTGCAACTTCCCGCCCCAACACATCATAAATTTTAAGCGTCACGTACGCTGAATGGGAAAGTTGGTACCTAATCGTTGTTCCTCCATTAAATGGATTTGGGTAATTCTGTTCGAGCGAGTAGTCCAACGGGAGAGCCGCTGATGCGGGGTACGCCAGTTTGAGCATCCACCCGTCCGGGTCGAGAAGAATAGAGGTCGGTCTCTCGGGGAAATTTATTGCAAAACTTTGACTTTGAGCATTGTTGAATACGGTTACGGTGGTGTCTCTTTCCGGGGAGAGAATGCGTATGTCGATAGGCATAGTGAAAAATGCAGGATTTTGCCGGCCGGTAGCTTGTTTGAGATTGATCGTGACCACGGACGAATCTCCAGCCGAATTCCAGTCCCATGAATATTGGTAAATAGGATAGCCTTCTCCGTATATCCATTCCGGGAAAAAATAACTAAGGCTTTTGCCCGATGCGGTTTCGCATGCCGTCTCCAAATCTTTCGTCGTGGCCGTAGAATATTGCAGCGAAGGCTGGTTTGCGTAAGTGCGGAGAGATCTGAAAAAAATACTGTCGCCAAGCACGTGCCGAAGCATGTGCAGCACAGACGCTCCCTTCGCGTAAATCAAATCGTAATTGAAAAGAGATTGAGCCGTCGACGTGTCGGGCGCTCCGACCTCTCCCGCCGCAGAGACGGCGACTTCGGTCTGAAGATTGATATAATCCCAGTATGAGGCAACTCCGTATTCCTTTTCGAGATACAGGGCTGTACAATATACGGCAAAACCCTCGTTCAGCCAGAGGTCCGACCATGTCCGGCATGTAATTTTATCCCCAAACCACTGATGGGCAAGTTCGTGCGCGACGACTTTTTCGTCGAATGTTCCGATGGAGGTCATTGTTTGATGTTCCATGCCACCGCTCGCGAATTCCGCATGTCCGTATTTTTCTTTGATGAAGGGATACAACCCGAAAAGGTTTGAATAGATTGTCAGCATGTCAACAACACGGGGAAGAATTGCGACGGCGGTTGAGTAGTCTTCGGGAAGGACATAATTGCGTACTTCCATTGAGTCGGTCGCAGAATACCGGAACCAGTTCGAGAATTGGGTGTAATTGGTGACGGCAATGGAAATGAGGTAGGACGCAATCGGGTAGCGCTCTTTCCAATGGTAGGTTGCCGTTCCATTATTATGATTGACCACCGAAACGAGCACTCCCTCAGACCCAACTTTGTACGTTGAATCGCACGTTACGGTAATGTCGGCCGAATCTGCTTTATCGCTTTGAGTGTTTTTACACGGCCACCAGTCCCTTGCTCCGTACGGTTCGCTGAGCGAATACACCCACGGTATACCGGAGTGAGAATCGAATTCAAAACTCCCAAATCCGGTTGGAACCGGAACTCCTTCATAAAAAATGTCCGTTGAAAGAATTTCTCCCGATTGATACACGTGATCCAGCGTGATATCGAATGAGCTGCTCAGTTGTATGAAAGGGCATCCTTGACCGTTCACCTGAACCGAATCGATGTGCATCGTATTCATGAGGTCGAGCGTGAGTAATTGTGAATTGTCCTGACGGCAAATGCCGACGATATTGACATCTCCTTTTAAATCTCCGGGGTTTGTGGAAATGTCCAAATTCAAGCCATAGTACGTAACATCCAACCAGCTGCTCGCGGCCGACTCTGTCTGCCGCTGTTCAAAAGCAGATTTCTCGAATTCAAATTTGTTCGTCGGTTGCTGCTCGGGTTCTGAAACCAGCGGATGCTGGCCAAAAGCAGCGTGACGGCAAATGCACATTATAAAAACAAATAATCGAGCCGAACTCCAAAAACCTCGATGAGATGCTACTTTATATTTCATTACAACTCCCTGCCCGTTTCGTTCATCAGAAGAAATGTAAGCAAAGAAATTGAGAGGAAAAAGGGGTAGTGGCACGGACGGGTTCGACAGCTGTCGGACACCTTTTTAATTTGTCTTTCGAGACTATCGTATATATTTTTCGTATATTACTACAATTCAATTCTGATGATCTCATAAGGGAAAACGCTTCTTTGTTAAGGAATTTAGTCACCAAATTTAAATCTTTCTTCCTGCGGGAAGATAGGTTCCCGGCTGAAAAGCCCAAAACCATTCCAAGTCCCCCCTCGACAGCCGTCGACGACCCAAAGGCGGCACAGAGCAACCGCAAAATACCCATTCACGAACGAGCGGACAGCAGAGGACCTCGGCAGAATCGGAAGAAAGAAACACGCGAAGAATACAGCGCACGCCGAGCAAAACGCGAGCCGCAAAAGATTCCGGCGTCGGCACCACGTAGAGTTCCTGTTGAAGCCTGGGATAGTTCGATTTTTGTCGTCCCGCCGCTGGAGGGGAAAAAAAGATTTCAGGATTTTAACCTCCCCCCTGAAGTGCTTCATGCAATCTATGACCTGAAATTTCAATACTGCACTCCGGTTCAAGCTGAGACGCTTTCCAAAGCACTTGCCGGCGACGATGTTACCGCCCAAGCGCAGACCGGAACGGGAAAGACCGCCGCCTTCCTTATAACTATTTTCAGCCATGTTCTTGCGCATCCGATCGAAGGAAAACGGCCTCTCGGTACGCCGCGTGCGCTCATTCTCGCTCCCACACGGGAACTCGTGATGCAGATCGATAAAGACGCGCACGATCTTGGGAGCTACGTTCCTTGCCGGACGCTTCCGTTGTTTGGCGGAATAGATTATCTGAAGCAGCAGAAACAATTGCAGCAGGGCCCATGCGATGTTCTCGTGTGTACACCCGGACGTCTGATCGATTTCAAGAAAAAGAAACTTGTTGACTTGAGCAAGGTTGAGATCCTGATACTCGACGAAGCAGACCGGATGCTCGACATGGGGTTTATTCCTGCCGTGAAATCGATCGTTCTCAGCACGCCGCCGAAAGCGGAACGCCAAACGATGTTTTTTTCCGCAACGATCTCTTCCGACGTGAAACGGCTCGCAGAATCGTGGACGCGCCAGGCGTTCCAGGTGACGGTCAAGCCTGAGGAAATTGCGGTGGAGAGCGTCGAACAGATTACATACATCACCACGCGCGAGGAAAAGCCGACACTCCTCTTCAACCTTATCATGCAAAAGAAACTCGAGCGCGTCTTAATTTTTGCGAACCGGCGCGACGAAGCTCGCCGGTTGAAAGACCAGCTCGAGGCGTACGGCATCAGCTGCGCACTTCTTTCGGGGGACGTGGACCAGAAGATGCGGATCAACCGGTTGGAACGATTTCGCGAGGGAAACATACGCGTGCTCGTCGCCACCGATGTTGCGTCGCGCGGCATCCATGTCGAAGCGATCTCGCATGTCATCAATTACAATTTGCCGCTTGATGTGGAAGAGTATGTTCATCGCATCGGGCGCACCGGCCGTGCCGGAGCGAGCGGCATTTCCATCAACTTCGCGGATGAAGAAGACTCGCATGAGCTGCCGAAGCTGGAGGAATTTCTCGGCAAAAAAATCGAATGCGTATTTCCGGAAGAACATCTTTTAATCCCGATCCCCGAAAAGTCCCCCGAAGCACAGTCCCGTGCATCACGAACGAAAAGAGTCTCATCGGCCGCGGTATACTCAGCGAAGAAGGCGGTAGCAATCTGTACACTATTCTGAAGGAGCGATATCTATGAGGCGTCTTGTCTGCAGTCTTCTCTCGGTCGCAGCATTCATCGTTACCAGCCTTGCGCAGCCGGTGCCGGAAAAAATCGACACGGCAGTGATCGCGAAAATAAGAAGCGAAGGAATGAACAATTCGAAAGTGATGGAAACTCTCAGCTACCTCTCGGACGTCTACGGCCCCAGGTTGACCGGCTCACCGGAATTCAAAGAAGCGGCGGAATGGGCGAAAAAGAAGCTGGAAGAAATAGGTTTACAAAATGTTGCCTTTGAGATGTGGAAGTTCGGCAAAGGTTGGTCGATGAAAAATTTTTCGGCTGAGATGACCGAGCCACGCGTTCTTCCTCTTATTGTGTACCCGAAAGCGTGGTCTCCCTCTACGAAAGGAACAGTGAACGGTTATGCAGTGTACCTTGATGCAAAAACAGACGATGACCTGCAGCAATACAAAGGGAAATTAAAGGGTGCAGTTGTCTTCACGAGTGAGCCGCGAGAGTTGAAGGCGCATTTTACCCCCGACGCCGATCGATTAACCGATGAGGATTTATTGAAACTGGCAAACGCCGATATGCCGAGAGGCCGCGGCCGTGTCGGAAGGAGGGACACCGCTGCATTTCGCCTTCTCAGAGAGCGTTCTGCCCAGGCAAGAAAGAGGATGGAATTTTGCCAGCAGGAAGGTGCGTCGGTTGTTGTCGAAACATCGCAGGGAGACGATGGAACGCTGTTCGTTCAAAGCGCGACGGTGCCTCAACCCGTGAACTCGCCGATGGACAGGAGAATTAATCCATACGACGAGGATGCCCCGAAAATCCCCGTTCAGATTGTTGTTGCCGCGGAACACTACAATCGCATGGTCAGGATGATTCAAAAAGGTAGCCGCGTCAAATTGGCAATCAATCTCGAAGCAGAATTTTATGACAACCAGCCGGGGATGAACATTGTCGGGGAAATTCCCGGCACGGATTTGAAAGATGAGGTCGTGATGATCGGCGGGCATTTCGATTCATGGCACGGAGCCACCGGTGCGACGGACAACGGCACCGGCTCGGCATCGTGTATTGAAGCCATGCGCATTTTGACGATGCTCAGGGTGAAACCGCGCCGGACCATCCGTATTGCTTTGTGGGGGGGAGAAGAAGAAGGTCTTCTCGGCTCGAAGGAATATGTGGCCCGCCACTTTGGACAACGGGATACAGCCCAGGGGAGTATGTTCGGCGAGATCATGAAAAAGCCGGAGTATGAAAAATTGTATGTGTATTTCAATAATGACAACGGCACCGGCAAGGTACGCGGAGTCTACATGCAGGGAAATGAGGCGGCACGCCCGATCTTCAGAGCGTGGCTTGGGCCGTTTGCCGATATGGATGCATCAACCCTGACGATTGAGAACACCGGCGGCACCGACCACCTTTCCTTTGATGCAATCGGTCTTCCCGGATTTCAATTCATTCAGGACAACATCGATTATGAGACGCGGACGCATCATTCGAACATGGACGTGTTCGACCGTGTTCAGGAAAACGATTTGAAACAGGCGTCGGTAATCATGGCAGCGTTTGCTTACGATGCTGCGATGCGAGAAGGGAGTTTTCCACACAAGCCGATCCCTCAAGCGGGCGGATCAAGGGCACCGTTTTAAATATTCCGAAACATCGCGCGCGCAAAATCGCAAGCGCCGCAACGGCTTCATTCTCTTGCACATTTTAGCGTCTTTTCAACTTTGTGTGGAGTTGTTACGCTCGGATCTTTCAGTAGCTCATTTCTTCGGTCATGAAAACTATTGTCGTCTTCAGCGGCGCAGGACTCTCTGCGGAAAGCGGCATCCCGACATTTCGCGACTCCGGAGGGTTATGGGAACAACACCGCATTGAGGATGTTGCTTCACCGGAAGGATGGGAACGCAATAAACTGCTCGTTCTCAATTTTTACGAGCAGCGCTTTCTCCGCAGTCTTGAATGCCGTCCCAATCCTGCGCACGATGCCATTGCGAAGCTTAGTTCTTATTTCGAAGTTGTGAACATCACGCAAAACATCGATACGCTTCTTGAGCGCGCAGGATCGAAAAATGTCTGGCATCTTCACGGGAGAATCGATTATCAAAAGTGTGATCTCCATTGTTCGATTCCCGCGTACGCCGATTCCTCATACTCCTGCGATTATCGGACGCAAATTGCTTCCCCCACAAAACTGGGGGACAAATGCCCAAAATGCGGGAGCCAGCTTCGACCCGATGTTGTCTGGTTTGGCGAAGCGGTCGATATGAAGCAGGAATATTTGGACGAACTCGTAAAGACGGCGGAGATATTCATCGGCGTTGGAACGTCTGCCCATGTCTATCCGGCGGCAGGCTTGCTTCCGCTCTTCAGGCGAACTCCCCAGAAATTTTTCATCGACCCGCACCCAGCATATGATGTGCTTGACGGTTTCGAGATTCTGAAGGGAAGTGCGAGCAAACAGTTGCCGAGCTTAGCAGCCAGGTTATTGTCCGCAAACAGTGCAACATAGAAGCAGTGCGCCAATACGCAACACTGCCGTCCATTTTCTTATACTGCTCATTTTCTTATCTTGACTTTCAAAAGTTTTCCCTTAAATTTCAGATTAAAGAGACGGAAACTGATCGAAAATTGTTAGAGGTTGACAAAGTAATTGGCACAGCGAATGTTCCCGGGATACGGGACATGAATTCCTCTCTAACAATGATAACCGAATTTCATCCGCGAGAGGAAATTCGGTTTTTTTATTCCTGAAGTGATACGATGAAACTCACGTCAAAAATATCCACGTCAGTTATTCTATGGTGTGTGTGTGCCGCTTCGGCAAATGCGGGCGATACGTATGTCGCAAAATATGCCGGCGAGTTTATGGCGATCGGCGTTGGCGGACGGGCGCTCGGACTCGGCGGCGCGTATGTCGCCCTGGCGAACGACGTTACATCGGGCTATTGGAACCCGGCCGGATTAGCACGCATCATGTACCCGGAATTTTCTTTGATGCACGATGCGCAGTTCGGCAGCCTCGAGAACTATGATTATGCCGCCATTGCTTTTCCGTATGGATCGAACGATACAACCGGCGCAACCGTTGCCGACCAGGATGGCACGAGCCGGCCAGTCGTCAATTACAACGCGTCGGCATTCGGCATCAGTGTGATGCGGCTCGGTATCGACGGCATCCCCGACACTCGCGCGTTGGATAACGGCGGCGGAGTGTTCAACAATCTGGACTACTCTCAGATTACTTTTTTCAACTCCGCCGATTGGGCGGTCTATTTTTCGTATGCCAAACAGTATTCGGAACAACTTTTCTACGGAGCCAATCTCAAGCTTATCTACCGCGACCTTGGAGATTTCCATGCCACGGGAATTGGGTTTGACCTTGGCGGAATCTACCAGATGAACCAAAACTTTTCTCTCGGTGCGAACGTTCAGGACATCACGACGACGCTGATTGCATGGAACGACGGAACGAACGAGCTTATTTCTCCGACACTTAAAATCGGCGGAGCGTACCTTTTTGAAATATTCGGGGGACGCCTCGGTCCGTCAATCGATACCGATATCATGTTTGAGGGAAGGAAGTTTTCCGCTACCGCGTATCTCGGGCCCGTCAGCTTTGACCCGCACGGCGGCGTGGAATTCGACTACAAGAAGACCGTTGCGATTCGTGTCGGCTACGACGATACAAAGAACTTAACACTCGGGGCGGGCATTCATCTTCGCAAGCTGGATATCGATTACGCGTTTGCGAAATTCAACGGCGATGACCAGCTCGGAAATTCACACCGCATCTCACTCCGATTCATCATTCAAGAAGACAAATACAAACGAGGGGCTGAGTGAGCGGAACCATCCGGACCGCCGTTGACGGTCTCGAGCAATTCGCTGTTCTTGCCGCCTTCATTTTTTCTTCTTTCTTCTGTCTTTCATGTTCATCTCTTCAAAGACGGCGGCTGATCGCCCGACGGTTCACACTGTGGATCATACAGAAAAAACATTCGTGCCAGCGGGGTGGACCGCTGTCCCGGATACAGGGAACTCTTCGTCCGCGGAACTCTTCCTCATGAAAAATGACGGCGATGCTGCAATAGTTCTGACGGAACTGAAACCCTCGGCATCGGCGAAAAGTCTATTATCGGAAGAAGATGTTTGTGTGCTTGGAAATATTTCAATGCAAAACAAACTCGGATCCGACGGCAATGATCGGAGAATATTGCGTCTCCCTTCGGCCAGTCGATAATGGGAAGGAATTTTGCGTCTACATCTATTCCGAGAATTCCCTTCTCCGGCGCGTCGTAGTGTTTCGCGCGAAATCTAAAATCTACGAGGCCGAGCTGCGCCAAAACAGCGAATCTCTTGCACTATCGTCGGTCGTAGACGCTCAAACAGCCTTTGTCAAATCGCTGATGAGAGCGGAATAACCTGTAGACATCCGGCATAGCCGGGGAAGCAGGCATGAAGGGTTTGAGTGCTGGGAAAGATTTTAACTTTATACTGAGAACGGCTACTTTGTTTTCAGGACAAAGACGCCGTTCCAGTCATCGGGGGGCGGGGTATTGAGATAGACCTGCGAACGTTCGATGTACAGCGATGACGGTGAATCGGTGGGGTCGATAACGAGAGCTTCATTGAATTTTTTAATTGCTTCTGCGAATTGCTTGTGCCTGTATAATTCGAGTCCGCTCAGATATTTTCCCACCGCCGAAATCTTTTTCGCCGGCACGCTGTCATCCTTGCGTCCGAGAAGCTCAAAGACTTTGATCGGCAATGTTTTTCCTTTCACGACGAGCAAGTCCAGTTCGCGGAAGACGAAATAATCTTTCACCAATTCCTGCGTTCGCTCGCTTGCCATGATGTACGTTCCATACTCCTTGTTAGCCCCTTCGAGCCTTGACCCCAGGTTGACGCTGTCGCCGATGACCGTGTAATCGAATTTCCCAAAGCCGCCCATGTTGCCGACGACCATCTCTCCTGTGTTCAATCCGATGCGAACGTAGACGTTCGGTTTTCCTTCCGCTCTCCACTTTTCCCTGATCTCCACCAGCTTTTCCTGCATCTCCAGCGCTGCATTGCAGGCATGGAGAGCGTTGTTATCGAGTTCAACAGGAGCGCCCCAAAACGCCATCACGGCATCTCCTTCGTATTTGTCGAGTGTGCCGTCGTTCTTGAAAACAATTTCCGTCATGGCGCTCAGATATTCGTTCAGGACCAGCACAAGTTCTTCCGGCGGCAGCTTTTCAGAGAACGTTGTAAAGCCGGCGATATCGCTGAAGAGCACACTGAGTTCTTTTCGCTCCCCGCCGAGCTTCAGCTTTTCCGGATGTGCAATTAACTCGTTCACCACGTGAGGGTTCAGGTATTGACTGAACATCCCTTTGATCATCACCTTTTGTTTTCTCTCCGTCAGGTACTGGTACACAGCGCTGCCGACGTAATTTGCAAAGACAGCGGCGATCGGCGGGACGACGGGAATAAGCAGGTTATAGCGGGCAAACGCGTAATCCGCCAGAGCAATGATAGCGTATACCTCAGCGCCGATAAAGAGGAGTGCGATCACCTCGAAAATAAATTCGAACTTCGATTTGATTTGCTTGAGCGCCGAGACAACAAGAAAACTGAGAAGAGAAAACGCCAACGTGTATAACAATTCAATCCACAGTTCAGGCCGAACGATGAAATTCTGGTGGATGAGCGTTTGCAATGCGTTGGCGTGAATCTCAACGCCGTACATCAAATTATTATCGGGGTTGTCGCGGTCGGCGATTGATACGGGAAAAATGTCCTTTGACTCCGGAAACGTGGGGCCGATCAGGACAATTTTGTTTTTAAAAATGCCGGATTGAAGTAGTCCGTAATCAGGGTCGTCGAAGGTGTTGATTTCTGTGTGAAGCCTGGCCTCTTCGTTCGTTGTAAATGTCTTGTCGTCAAGAATGTCGGCAATGTCGAAATGCTTAAATGTTTTGCCCGCGAGGCCGTGAAAGTTTATGAGGATAGAAACATCGTCGTATTTCGGGATCCGCCGGTCTCCAAGAACAAAGGATGTACCGTCATCTTTGCAGACTGTTGTGGAGGGGAGATTTAAATACTTGTTCATTAAAGCGAAAGCAAAGGTCGGGAGATATGTGTCTTCTCCCGGGTCTTTTGCGATCGCTTTGTAGCGCCGATACAAGCCGTCTTCGTCGTTCGGAACATATACAACTCCGACCGAACTGTCTGCCGAGTAAAAAATACTGTGGTAGTTTTCGTTCTTCCGTTTGATCGATGACGTTTTCGTTCCGGATTTCAGTTTTTCCGGCAACGACGACATTTTTGTATTTTCTGATAGCTTCGCGGAGTTCGTTGTCGTGCTGCGGGCCGTGCGCATCTGGGTCTTCAAACGAAAAGTCGATTCCGATTGCACGGACTCCGGCTCGATTGAGGTTGCGTATCGCTCGGGCATAATAGCTTCGGGGAAAGGGGAAATGCTCCGGAACGGTCGCATCGGATTTATCCGAAACCGTCACGATAACGACGTCGAGCGAGTCTTCCGAGAAAGGAAGGGGGCCCCGCTTTGCGAATGATTTATCGATGAAGGAAAGTTTTAGCCGGTCGAAGAAATGGAACTCGAATACCGCATCCTGCACAAAAACGATCACGAGCAGCGCGATACCGACACTAAGGGAAAGACGAATAAGCCACGGCATCAAGCGTTTGAAGAGTGGCCTCGACATAGATGTTAGAAGTTGATGTGGTAAATCAGGCTGACGTATGAGTCGTTCTTCGAACCGGAGTTGACGATATATTGATACTGAAATGACGCAGTTTGATTCTTCGCAATGGCATAGATCAATCCCAGTTCGAGCAACGTGCGCTGAAAATCTCCGAATGTCGGCGCGACGGTACCGGACACCTTTAATACATCTTGAAATATTTTATACCGGCCGTTGAGTGTAATCGTCGAATAGTTTAGCGATGTCGATGAAACCACCGTTTTCACAACTCCACCGGTTGTATCATCTGTTACCTTCGGTATGATGTTCAAGCTTACCGTGTATCCGATCGAGGACTCAAGCGGAAACGAGTGGACGGTGTTGACCAAAAGGAACGCGTTAAAGCCTTTGACGTTTTGTTTATTCGTGGTGTTGTCGGTCTTATTCGAGAGATCGAGGCTCAGTGTAGCGTTGTGTTTGCCCCAATATGAAGAAAAATCGTACGTTGACTGCACGAAGAATCGATTCGTTCATCGTTAATCGCCTGCGACGCGTCGGTAGCGTTTGTATCGGCGGGGTTGATCGGGTTGCTCTCACTATTGTTGCCGTAGCCGACCGTAAAATTTGGCATATTCGAAGTCGGGTAATACGATACCGAAGCATTGATATTCTGGTATGTCGTAGTGAGCGCGATAAGACTGCTGTCGGCCAATCGTAGACTGTCGCGTCCGGCGGTGTTGTTCTGCAGTCGCTCATAACTGCCGGTCAGGAAGACGCTGTTTCCGACTAGCCGTATTCTGTCAAAAACGTTAAAGCCCTTTACGTCCTTCCTCAGAGCCGATGTTCCCTCGGAGGTATAATCTGCGCCGTGATAAATGTATGTCCCCTTCAGATAGTTCCCGAAATAATTGAGTGCAATGCCCGTCTCATAAACTAACGCTGTCAGGCCTGGAGGAAGTGGTACAAGATTCTGATTGAGTGTAATGAATTTTGCAAGGTACTTCGTGCCGTATTGTTTCAGGAGATTTTTTGTGCTGCTGTCCAATTGCGAGGTATCGATACTTGCGTCAGTGAATTCTGGCGCTGATATGTCGACGTTGTCCAAACTGTACGATGCCTGTCCTGTCCATTCGAAATGATGGTTATCAAACGCGACAACGGCATCGCTGCCAACGACAACATTTTCCTGCGGTTTGGTCAGAGTATCGGCTGGACCGTATTCGTCCTTTGATTTCAAATACGTGAAGCCGAGTTGAAAATTTTCGCCGCTGCCGAAACTGGGCCGAATTGCTGTGAGGTTCCGCTTCAGCGTTGGTGTATAAATCTGTTGGCTTGAATCAATATCGACTCTTCTGATATCTTCACCGCTTGCGTAATCCAAGTTGAACGCGCCGAGGTCCAGGCCTGCGGTTACTCCGCGGATGCGTTTTCCGTCCATAACTGTTGAAGGCGCAAATCGCGGGTATGCATCGCCAATCCCCAAACTGGCATACTTTGCGTCAAGTCCGAGGAAGTAACGGTCCTGCGGCTGCCGAGTGGGATCCTCCTCCGACGTGAGGTAGAGGTTGCCCGTTGTTTTCAAAATGCCATACGTTGCATTGGCATTTGCGTTTAAGCGCCTGTAAGGTGTAACGTTTCCTTGGATATCTTCGTTGCGCCCCTCAGCTTGAGCATTTCCCCAATACTTCACTTGTTCTCCCTCCTCGGCCTGACCGTTCGTTGTGACGTTAAATGTTCGTTCTATCGTGTGGTACGGCGCTCCCGTCGTATCAAAGACGTCGACCCGCAGCGTGTGAATACCCGTTGAGAGATTCTTGGGAAGGGCATCAGGGGAGACGATCGTCAGGTCGCCTGCCGTTACAGCCATCGATGAAAGGTCTATGTTGTCAACATAAACTCTGGTCCTTTTCCTGTCTACTTTGTTGGGGGCATAAACGAAAGAAATTGAAATATAGACATCCTCCGGAAGTAGTCTCTCTGACTTATCGGGACTGAGGAATAGAATTTCTTGATCCTTCGGCGATTTTCCCTCCACCACAATTCGTGTCGGCGTATTCTGCGGATTTTCGAATGGGTAGGTTTCAGAGGCGCCTGCCGATGTTTGCGCAAGCACGTACGCTTCCATAAACGGCGGCGTCACCTCGTCCTCGGAGATCGTCACCGACGCCGTATCGCCTATAATCGGCATTTCGAGAATGCGATATTCCGACTGGCCGAATTGACGGTAGTACAGCACAACACGAGCAAGGTCTGACGATTTTGCCAACTCAACCGCGATACGAAGAGGCATTCCCTCCTTTGCCTGTCCTGGATGTATTGCTCGGATGTATGTGTTGATCTGGGAGTGAGCTGTGATCGGAGTGAGAATGATCACGGCAGCAACGAGGCGCGTTAAGATATTTTGGGACGATTTCCTTAGGAGAAAGTCCATGGCAGACCGGGAGAAAGATGAACGATTAACGGCAATAATAAAAAACCGCTTGCAATCTAAAAAATGGTGCCGATAATTGCAAGCGGTTTTTCTCAATGAAAAACTTCAGCGGATCAGTAATCGATGATCAGTGTCTTTTGATTTCCATTTGGGTCGGAAAATTGGAGCTTCAACTCATTTGTGCCTGTCGACTGGACCGGAATGACAATCGGATTCGACTGCGGATCTGTCGGCGGATAAGTCAGGTTGATTCCCGTTTTCGTCCGGAATATCACATAGGCCTGCATCGAGGGGCTTACGACGTCGGCCCCCGGGATTGCGAACGTCACTTTGTTTCCGGATAGCGTGGCAGGCACTTCTTTATAGGTCGTTAGCGCTGAATTTTTATACGCCAGTGCAAAGTACGAAACGATTGCCTTTAGCGTGTCGACAGGGACAGACGTTTGTACAAGTTCAACTGTGACATTAAAATCTTGTCCTTCGGTTACCACGGGCGCGGAGACAGCAAATCCTACTGTAAAACCGGAACCCGTTGATGACGAGCCGCTATTCGATGTGCCTCCTCCACCGCCGCTGCCCAAGGCACCAAGCAATTTCTGGAGTTCCTGGATGGTTGTTTTCTGCACTTCGATCTTTCCGTTGCGATAGGAATATGCTGTTTGCCCGGCGCCGACAGTGACCGATTGGTTCGAAACATTGTTCGTAAAGACGACGACGCCTGCGCCTAAGATTAACACGTCGCTGCTGTCTGCTCCGTCAATGAGCAATCCTTGTGTGCCCCGAATCGATGCAACGGATGTCGGCGTCGAGAATTCGAATTTTTCGTTGTCTCTTTTTTTCACATCAAAGGTGAGTGCTCCGTGATCGAGGTTAACGTTTTTCGAAAATTCTTTGTTGTCCGTCAATTCGGCGCGAATTGTGATTTGAGAATTTTCCTGCAGCCGGAGGATTGAGTTTTCAATGAACTTCACGACGACAAAAGATTTTGCACCGGTTCTTACCTGGTCGCCCGACAGCAGCGGCGTAGCCGGGGCTGCTTTTGTCCATTTGCCCCCCTCTTTCAAATATTCAACGGATCCAACCGGCTTGTAAATAAGAGCGATCGGCTTATCTGGATCATACACCGGTGCCGAGATCGCCGTGTTGATTGACGAAGCCATGCACACTAGCAAAATGATGAACAATGTTCTCATGTAATTCTCTCCAATAAGTCAAGACGCCGTTAGTTTTCGAATCGAATCGATTTGATGTTGTTTTTGTTTTGATTCAGGATCATCTGAAGTTCTTGCGCTGTCAGAGTTACGCCGTTCAGGGTAATCTGGGAGCTGTTGAGCACAAGCTTCTGATCCTGAATGAGGTTCATAATATCCTGGAATTGTCCGCCGCTCAGTGCCGTCTGCAAAAGGCTCAGCACAAACTCCCCTTGTGGATCGGAGATGCGGAACAGCCGAATCGTTCTGAGAGGTGCGATGGCATACCCGAACGCTGTTCGCATACCGTCGAGAACCAGCACGTATGTCTTGCCTCGTTCGAGAGGACGGGGATCGCGGGGAATAGGCAATCCGAATGCTTGGTCATCCTCCGGCTGGTTGATTCCCGGTCCTGCAACGGCAGTCTGGGGTATGTCATAATCGATAAGATTGCGCGATGCCGGCGGTTGATGTTAACAACCCAGAAATACGGATCGGAGGCAGATATTGACATCTTCCAACGATTGCTGCTCCGGCCTCTTCTCGTATACTGATATTTTTACTCCGTCGAGTGTCGTATGTCCATTGGAATTGCTGGAAATGGGGACGGATATTCGACTCCGTTGTCCGACGGCTGAAGCAATGTGGCATTCGTCGGGTTTGATATGGTAACCGTAAAAAGGGGATTGTTGCTCAAATCCAATGTTTGATTCACCGGTCCTTTGCCAGCTACGCTGTCGATAGTAAAAATAATTTTCACCTGGTATACGCCCGAAGGCACTTTTCCGCCGCTCGACGGATCTTCGATCATATTTTTTAATCTTGTCTTTAACGCATCATTGACGGTGGAATTGATATCAATGTCGGTCGAGTTTCCCGGCTGAGCATCGAGGCTCGTGAAAACTCTTCCTGCGACCGGAACAGGAAACGGTCTTATTGTATTAGCAACGACAATTTGTTGCGGCGGTGGTCCGTCTTGATCGAGCATAACGTACCCTTCGATGTGCATGTCCACCCAAACAACAGCGCCGAGCGGAGGATACTTACTCGCCGTCAGATTACTAATCCTTAAAGAGAAACTTGTCGGCGCAATGTTATTTACCTGCTCCGTAAGGGGATTGACGAGAGCAGTAGCGTTAATGATGTCGGCCTGGGTGACGATAGGAGTGACCGAAATGTATTGATTGGATTGAGCTGACGCCTGTTGAAGCGTTGCAATCCCCATTATGGCTGCCGCAAGGAATTGTATAATTCTCGTTGTTCTCATGCCTCTCTCCCGAAAAGTTGAATACACACTTTTATATTATGGAATTAAGATACAGGATTAATCCTACACTTTGCTGTGTTGAGAGTCACCGACCACAGCGCTTAAAATCCGGCAATATCGTTGTAAATAACGAAAACCATGAACGTCAGCAGCAGCAGAACGCCGGCCTGCTGCACGGTTTGCTGAACCTTGTGCGGAATCGGTTTTCCGAAAATCGCTTCATACACGAGCATCATGAGATGTCCGCCGTCGAGTGCCGGAAACGGGAGAATGTTCATCACCGCAAGACTGATGCTCAGCAGCGCCATAAAACCGAGGAAACTCATAATACCGACTTCCGCAGTTCGCGTAGCCATTTGGGCGATCTTTACCGGCCCGGCGACCGATTTCGAAAACGATGCCTTACCGACAATAATATGCCAGATCGAGTTGATAAATAATTTTGTAGCCCCGTACACATCGTTCAACCCTTTTGGCAGCGATTCGAAAATGCCGTACCGCTCGTGAAGAATGGGACCGACATAACGGCTCTCGATGCTTATTCCGATCATTCCTTCAGACGTCGGAGTTATCGCGGTCTGGACGACGCGGCCGTCGCGCCGTAACTCAAAATCGATTTTCTTCCCGGCGTTGGCTTTGATGATATGAGTGACCTGGAATTGGTTGATCACCTTCTGGTGGTCAATGGAAAGGATCACATCTTCCGGCTTGAGCCCCGCTGCTTCCGCAGGCCTGTTCTTGAGGACGTCGCCGATCACCGCTTCGCTGGAAGCAGGAAGGAACCCGAATGTTGCGTCCGAAATGTCGGGCACGAGGGAATGCGGAACGGCGATTGTTATCGCGCTCCCATTTCGTTTCACGTCAATGCTGAAGTCGTCTCCGACGAAGTCGACATACATTGCCGATTGAATTGCATCCCAATGGCTGATCTTTTCGCCGTTGACGGCAAGAATTTTATCCCCTTCTCTAAACCCGGTTTTCTCGGCAGCACTGCCTGGAATGATGTACCCGATTTCAGTCGTTTGACGAAAGTTTCCGCCGTTGACGAAATTGATTCCCCAGAAAATCGCAATCGCAAGGAAGAGATTCATTATCACGCCGGCAGAAATAACGATCATCCGCTGCCAGATCGGTTTCGAACGGAATTCCCACGGCTGGGGTTCGTGATTGATGAATTCGGTGTCAAAGCTCTCATCGATCATTCCGGCTATTTTCACATAGCCGCCGATGGGGACCCACGAAACGCAATAATCAGTTTCTCCGATTGTTTTGCCGAAAGCGCGGGGGGGAAAACCGATCGAGAATCTATCGACGCGCATCCTGCACGCTTTTGCGGCAATAAAATGCCCTAGCTCGTGAATAAAGACGAGCACGCCGATTGTCACTAAAAAGTAGAATACGGTAGTAAGAAATTCCATCGCGAAAAACACCTTTAGTTGCTGTTACTATTCGGTTGACACGCCACGATTGCCTGCAGCCATCAATTGAATAGACTCTCGGCAAATCTGCGGGCCGACGCATCTGCTTCGATGATGTTGTCGAGCGCCGGGTGTACCGTTACTGTGTGATGTTCCATTGTGCGGCAAATGGTTTCGGGTATTTGCAGGAAAGAAATCTTTCTTTCCAGAAAACGTTTGACCGCTATTTCATTTGCGGCATTGAGCGCTGCGGGCATCGTCCCTCCTTCGTTCAACGCGTCGTACGCCAGCCGTAAGCATTGGAACCGCTCGAGGTCGGGAGGAAAAAATGTCATCTCCTTCAGTTTTGGGAAATCGATGCGGCCAAAATTCGATGCCGCACGTTCCGGATACGTGAGCGCGTACTGGATCGGGATTTTCATATCCGGCACGCCGAGCTGTGCCTTTACCGAGCCATCGATGAATTCCACCATCGAATGAATGATCGATTGCGGATGGATGACGACCTCAATTTTTTCAGGCGGAGTCCCGAAGAGCCAGCGTGCTTCGATCACTTCCAGGCCTTTGTTCATCAACGTTGCCGAATCGATCGTAACTTTGTTTCCCATTTTCCAGTTCGGATGGTTCAACGCCTGTTCCACCGAGACCTTTTGCAGCATCTCCTTCGCCGTGTTGAGAAACGGTCCGCCCGACGCAGTCAGAATAATTTTGCCTACCGATGAGCCCGATTCGCCGACAAGACATTGGAAAATCGCAGAATGTTCGCTGTCGACCGGGATGAGGATAGCCCCCGTCTCCTTCACCAGCCGCATGATGATCTCACCCGCAACGACAAGGGTTTCCTTGTTGGCGAGCGCTATTTTTTTTTTCGCTTTGATTGCAGCGATCGTCGGTTTCAATCCCGCAAAACCGACCAGCGAACTCACCACGACATCCACGTCGTCCCGCCGGACAATCTCTTCTAAACCCTCTTCGCCGGCGAGGACTTCTGTTGACCCACCGAATCGCTTTTTGCATTCCTGCGCTGCATTCCTGTCCAGCACGACAACGCCGTTCGGCCTGAACCGTCGGACTTGATCGCACAGTGCATCCACATTATTGTTGGCTGTGAGATAGGAAACCTTAAACTGGTCTGGAAAGTTGGCGATAACTTCTAAGCTATTCTTGCCGATGGAACCGGTGGAACCAAGGATAGCGATGTTTTTTTGCCGGGAGTGCAATGACAAAACCATTTTATTCTTTCAAAAATGTAACTAAATGTTGAGAGTAAGTCAAGATAACCGCTTTTGCATTGCATTTAAAAGCAGTTTCGATTATATTCCTTCTTCAAATCAGTTTAATACCAATAGCTTGCAGTAAGGAGTTCGTTAGGGTATGCCTATAATGACCAAAATGCGCGACAGTATGCCGGTGATTCTCATCGCGCTTGTAATATTATTTGTCGTTATGATCGTCTTTGAATGGGGGATGGATTACCTCGGAATCAAGTCCGGCCGCCATGACTACGTCGGGAATCATCGACGGAAAGAAAATTACGTATCAGGAGTTTTCGGAGCTCGTGAAGCGGGCTGCAGAAAACCAGAAAAAGCAAACGGGACAAGACCCGGAAGAAGAGACGATGAAAGAGATTCGTGATCAAATCTGGAACAGCCTGATTGCTTCCACCCTTGTTGCTAAGGAGACTCAGCGGGCTGGCATCACGGTGTCTGACCAGGAACTCGTCGATTGGGTGAAAGGAGACAATCCGCCGCAATTCCTGATGCAGCAATTCGAGGATTCGACCGGCAAGTTTAACCGGGCGGCGTACGACCAGACGATCAACGACCCCAAAAACAAAGACATCATGATTCAAGTGGAAACCGGCCTCAGGGAGCAGCGGCTGTCCGAAAAAATGCAGAGCCTTATTTTTGCGGCAGTGCGCGTAACACCGGGGGAAATTCAGGAACGGTTTGAGAACCAGAGCACAAAGCTCGAAGCGCAGTACGCTTTATTCGACCCCAACAGATTCTTTTCCGACAGTGCTGCTTCGGTTACTGATGACGACCTGAAGAAATATTACAATGAGAACCAGGAAGAATTCAACGCGAAAGCATCGCGCAAACTGAAGTATGTGCTGTTCGGCGACCAGCCGTCGGCAAAAGATTCACAGGATGTGCTCGTTGAAGCGAACAACATTATCCAACAGTCGAAAGCCGGAATCGATTTTCTTGAACTCCAAAAATCATACTCGGAAACACCGACTCCTCCGGCCTATTTCAAACACGGGCAGTTGTCGCAGGAAAAAGAGGAAGTCGTTTTCGGAGGGGCGGTCGGCGACGTTGTAGGCCCGGTGAAAGATTTTACCGGTTACCATGTTATGAAAATTCTTGAAGAAAAAAATGGAACCGACGTGTTCGTCCATGCGAGGCATATCCTCCTGAGTGTTAACGGAGGAGATGAATCGGCAGTCATGAAGCAAGCAAACGAGCTCATCGCGCGTGCGCGCAAAGGCGAAGATTTTGCGAGCCTTGCACGGCAGTATTCCACTGAACCGAGTGCATCGACAACCGGCGGCGACCTCGGCTGGTTTGGCAAAGGGAAGATGGTTAAGGCGTTTGAAGATGTGGCATTGAAAGGGAAGCCCGGTCAAATCCTCGGTCCCGTGAAGTCGCAATTCGGGATTCATATTATCAAGATCGAGGGGAGGGACAGCCGAGAAGTGAAGATTGCCGACATTACGCTTCCAATCAAGACCAGCCAGCAGACCAAAGACGACGCGTTCCAGCGGGCTCAAGACTTTGCTTACGTTGCCAAGGACGGGAAGCTTGAAAAGGATGCCGAAGGATTCGGTCTGCAGGTGCGAGAAACGCCGGCGTTCCCTAAAGGCGGGATGATTCCCGGTGTCGGCTTCAACGACGCGATTTCGAAGTTTGCCTTCGAGAAGGATTTGGGAGACATCAGTGAACCGTATCAACTAAACGGCGGCGTTGCGGTGTTTAAGATTTCAGAAGTGAAGAAGGAAGGCATTCGTCCGTTCGATGACGTAAAAAGCCTTTTGCAGCCGCGCGTGGTGCGAAAGAAGAAAATGGCGATGATGAATGAAGCAGTTGCAAAACTCCGTTCATCAATGAACGATTCCCTTGACCTCTCATCGCTCACAGCTTCCGATGCCCGGGTCACCGTTCAATCAACGGGACAGTTTTCCCCGACAGGAACAATCCCAACCATTGGGCGAGATAACGCTTTTCTCGGCGTCGCGATGACTTTGCCGGTGCAAAAGATCTCCCAGCCTGTTGAAGGAGAGAGAGGATATTATCTCATCAAGCTCTTAAGTAAAACTCCGTTTGATTCCACGGGTTTCAACATGCAGAAGAACATCCTCGCCGCTCAAATGCTGCAGGAAAAGAAACAGCGCATCGTGAACGAATGGCTCGCGAACTTGAAAGCCAAAGCTGACATTGAAGACCTGCGGGATACGTTTTACCGTTAGACCCGCGGCAGACCCAAATTCTTCGCTACGCACATTGATTCTGTCAGGCAACTGTACTCTCCGTCATGCGGAATAATGAACAAGTTCTTTTTTTGATGAAACCACAATAAAAAGTCTCATTCCGCACGACGGTTTTACTTCCTGGCTCAAATTGATTTTTTCTTGGTAACTTCCGAAGCCGGAGTTGTGATTTATATTGTATCTATGCTTCATCCCACCAGACCTCCAGGCACGTCGCATCCGACAAATCCGCCCGGATATTCCCAAAATAGAAATGCGGTATCGTATTGTTAGAATTTTTTCTTGGCAGCATTATTCTAGGAACTGAAGAATTGGCCGTAGTGGTTGTTCATATCCTCTTCGCAAGGGACCTTTGAACTTAAAGTATGAAACCGATTTTTGATTTTGCCATCCAAATTCTTAGATTTAGGTTGCAGCTCCATTCGGGAAAATAATTCACGGTGGAACAGCCGTTGAATCAAAACAGCGAAAACCGTAAAACGATAAAAGAAATCACGTCCGACATCAGTGAGATGTTCGATGTGCTGCGGTCGCGCCTTCAATTCGGGAGCGTCAGGCTGCTTGTCATCTACAACAAAATTGTTCCCACAGAAAATCAAAGACTTTTTGTATTAACCCTTATTATTGGTGCTGTTTGCGGTTTCGCTGCTGTAGCCTTTCATCTCAGCATCAAGTTGCTCGAAGGGTATTTAATCAACAGGGCTTTTGGGTTGGCCTATCCCTCATCAGCATTGTGGATTATTTTGACTCCTGCGCTTGGCGGCTTGGTTTGCGGTCTGCTCTTGTATTATGTCGCGCCCGGTGCGCGGGGGAGCGGAATTCCTCAAGTGAAAGTCGCATTTTTTATGAAGGAAGACCGCATACCGTTCCGCGATGTCATCGGAAAATTCTTTATCGGTGCAATCCAGATAGGATCGGGCTCGTCGTTGGGACGCGAGGGACCGACAGTGCAAATTTGCGCTGGAATAGCGAGCCAGTTGGGTCGCGGTGCCGCGTTATCGCGGCAGAACCTGCGCCGCCTTCTTCCGGTCGGAGCCGCTGCCGGCATCGCGGCGGCATTTAACGCACCCATCGCTGCTGTGACTTTTACAATCGAAGAAATTATCGGGACACTCGACCAAACGGTATTATCAGGAGTGATCGTGGCAGCCGCACTCGCCGCTGTGATCGAGCGGAACGTCCTCGGCGAACATCCCGTCCTGGAAGTTCTTCAAGTTTATGGATTGCATCATGCGACATCACTTATTCTTTATGCCGTTCTCGGTGTTATTGCAAGCGGCGCATCGATAGCATTCACCGACTCCCTCTTGAGCCTTAGAAAATGGTTCCAACGGAACACGTGGATGCCCAAATGGGCACAGCCCGCCATCGGAGGATGTGTAACCGGGATACTTGCTGTTGCTGCGCTCGTGTGGCTTCATTCTGGCGGCATCACAGGTGGCGGATATGAGACGCTGTCATTTGCTCTTGCCGGGAAATTGACCGTGAAAGCGTTGGTCGTTCTTGGGATTATGAAAATCCTTGCGACAGTTTTTTCTTACAGCAGCGGCGGTGCAGGCGGGATCTTCGCGCCGGCGCTCTTTATTGGAAGTATGGTGGGAGGAGTGGTCGGGTATTTGGACGTTAACTTATTGAACCATGCTCCAGATGAAATCGGAGCTTTTGCCCTGGTTGGAATGGGAGCAGTTTTTGCGGGAATTATCAGGGCGCCGATTACTTCCGTTCTCATTATCATCGAAATGACTGGCGGGTATTCATTGATTCTTCCCCTGATGATCGCTAATATGATTACGTATGGGCTGGTTCGTCATTGGCGGCCGGTTCCGGTCTATGATGCGCTGCTGGCACAGGACGGAATTCATCTCCCTCATGGAGAAGGATCGTCCATCAATGGTTTAGACCAGCTAAAGGTTGGCGCTGCGATGAGTGCCAAGAACGTTCTCGCGCTCAAAGGGTCGATGAGTATCGAACAAGCTTTTGAGCTTATTGCAATCTATAATTTTTCATCTTTTCCTGTATTAGATGACGCCGGGAAGTATCTCGGGTTGGTCAGCGAATCTACACTTCGGCGGATGCTTGCAGAAGGGAAGCGCGGGGTGCATCTTCGCGAGATAGTGCATGGTCACTCTGAATTATATGCCGATGACAGCCTTGCGCGCGCTGTTGTTATGATGGAAAAATTCGAGAGACGGCAGCTTGGTGTTGTCGATCGCGCCGGTCAACACCCGCTCATCGGAATCATAACGATGGGAGATATCATTCATGCACAAACTCATGCCGCTCTGGAAGCTGACATAACCGCTCTGCCAGGGACGCTATCTCCACGTCAGGATTAAAAGTGATGAATATGGAGAACCGATAAAGGGCGCCGGTTTGATGATGATGCGCGCCCGGTGGAATTTCACATACTAAATTTTCCGGATGGGACGAAAGTTTAAACGCTTTCTTTTTACTAGTTATGCTGCCCTTTTTTTGTTGTTCTTTGGCCTGCAGTATTTTATGAAAGCTGCGCTCGGTGAAGAGGGGAGGTATACTACGTTATTGTCCTATGACCATGAAGTTGTTATAGTCATGGAGGACATTTTACTCTCTCTCCAACAGGCGGAATCGAATCGCCGCGGATATATCTTGACGAACAACCGGGATTTTATTCAAGATTACAACTCGGCGGTCAAATCAGTGCAACAATCATTCCTTTACCTCAAACAGTTGAATATGAGCGGCGGGTACCGGGATGAGTTTCTCGATTCACTTGGAGCTTCGATCAATGACAGGATTGAGATTCTTAAGTTCTCGATCGATTTGACGATGACCAACAATTCGTCGGATTCCGCCCAGGCTGTTCTCACTGGCAAAGGAAAAGAACTGATGGAGTCGATCCGCAGCACGATTCTTGAACTCGTTAATGAAAGGCGAAATTCACGCGACGACAGTTCCCGTGCTTTGAAACAAGTCAACGTGGAAATTAACACTCTTTATGAAATCGCTTTAGTTATCATCGTCGTAGCTGGCTGCGGCCTTGCCGCAGCCACATATTTTTCTTTTAGGAAGATTCACAACACGGAAGATGGGCTCCGACGCGAATTGTTTCAGGCAAGACAGCAGGTTCAACATGCAACCTCCCGTTATCAGGATTTGAAGATTGAATTGAAGGAAAAGCTCAATCCGGATGAAGGCGAGCCGCCGGCAAATCCGTGAGATTGCACGCCATTGGTGCAAATATTTAGTAGTGTCTTAATTAGAACAAAGTCCAAGGGACTTTTTACGGAGAGCTGAAAACATCGCGCAAAGACGCTAAGCCGCAAGGGAAACATATCCATTCTCTTTGCGGCTTAGCGACTTTGCGTGAGCAAACTTCACACCTTCCTAAATTAAGACACTACCAAATATTTCGCATCGTTGATTTATTTTTGTGTATTTTATTGATTATGTTCCATGTCATCCAGCTCTTCTAACATTTCTCTGACAGCAGCATTCGTATGGACAGCAACCACAAACGATTGATAATTTTCTTGACAGGATTCATGGGGAGCGGGAAAAGCACCATCGGTCCTATTCTTGCCAACACCATAGGATACAATTTTGTCGACCTGGACCTTTTCATCGAACAAAAGAAAAAGCGGAAAATCGGCGATATATTCAAAGAGGAAGGTGAAAGAGCATTCAGGGAAATGGAACGGACATTTCTCAAAGAGGTTGCCGGGACTCCTCGTTCGGTTATTTCACTGGGTGGGGGAACCATTACAGACCAAGACTCGCTCGACCTTGTGAAAGAATCAGGTGTTCTGGTGTATCTGAAAGCTAATCCGGAGTATATCTATAAACGTCTCCGTACAAAGAGCGACCGGCCGATGCTGCGCACTGCCGACGGAGAGTTAATGGACGCAGAACAATTGCAGCTCCGTATCGATGAATTGTTGACGAAGAGGAAAGGCTACTACGAACAAGCGCATGTTATTATCCATACCGACGATAAGAAGATCGGAAATACAATTGACGAGCTTGTAAAAATGTTACGGCATCATATTGAAGACTAATACTCACTTTACAACTGTCCGTGTTCTGCTTGGCAAGCGGAGCTATCCGATTTATCTCGGTACGTCAATCTTTCCGTCGCTCGGTTCGCTATTTCAGCGACACCATATGCCGAAAACGGCTGTTATCATCACGGACAAGAATGTCGCACCACTCTATTTGAAGAGAGTGGAAAAAAGTCTTGCCGCGTCAGGGTCTATTGTGCGTTCGATTATCATTCCTGCTGGTGAAGAACAAAAGAACCTCCATCGTGCAGATGCAATATATTCAGACTTGCTTCGGTGGAATATAGAGCGTCAATCAACGATCGTAGCGTTGGGCGGAGGAGTCATCGGCGACCTTGCGGGCTTTATTGCATCGACATATCAACGTGGAGTGCGCTTTGTGCAGGTGCCAACCACACTGCTTGCTCAGGTCGATTCTTCCGTAGGAGGGAAAGTGGGCGTCAACCATACACTTGGGAAGAATATGGTTGGGGCATTTTATCAACCGGATTTTGTCGTGTCCGATGTTGCAACACTCCAAAGTCTACCGGGCCGTGAACTTGTTTGTGGCCTTGGCGAGGTGCTCAAGTACGGCATCATCATGGACAGGAAATTCTTTGCGTACACCGTGAAACACATCGATACCATCCTATCCAAAAACGACGCAAACCTTATCAGAATCGTCGGTGAGTGCTGCCGGATGAAAGCGGATATTGTATCAAGAGATGAACGGGAAAAGAACCTCCGCGCTATTCTTAATTTCGGACATACCGTTGGACATGCTTTAGAACATGCGGGAAATTATCGTCTGCTCAAACACGGCGAAGCCATCCTCCTCGGAATGGTTGCCGAAACGTTCGCCGCTCTCCGTCTCGGATTAATTACGCCGATGGCAGCCGGACGAATCGAAAACGCCGTTCTCTCAATTCCCCTGCCATCTTTGCATGGTTTAAAATTCTCTCCGTCAAGACTTCTCTCGACGATGCGCGTCGACAAAAAGGTCATCGACGGGAAAATCAGGCTCGTGCTTCCGACGTCAATCGGAAAAGTGAGGCTGCCAATCCCCGTCGACGAAAATATTATTCTCGACTCTCTCTCGTATCTTCAAGGATTTTTGGCATCGCGAAAACTATTGTGATTACTCTGATGGCGCAGATTTAATCGCAGATTGCAGATTCAAAGACACTTTCCCGTTCTACTTTTTCTCATTGCCGGCCAATACCTCTAATTCTCGAATCAATTGCGGAACGAAGGCAAGATGTTCCGGCTTCATCAGCGCGCTGCGTAAAATCGTCATCATTTCGCGATCGGCGCTGACTTGCGCCTGGAGCTGTTTCGCCTGTTTTGAATGAACATGGAGAAGTGCAAGGAATAATGGATGAGTGGGATGGCGCATTCCGTCCGAAAATATTCTTTCCGATCGCTGCGTGATGAGTGAAACGGCCAACGGTTTTGTTCTGGGGAAATAGGTAACGATATCAAGTTCCGGTTTGACAAATTCACTGAACATGCTGCTGGAAGCAATTAGTCTTGAGAATTCGAGAGCAGCACGCCTCGTCTTTGACAGAATGGCTCCGAGTCCCGCTTCGGGCTGCAACGGAATGCATTTCAGAGTGAACCAGAGCGCTGCTGCGGCTTCGCCGGGGCGCGAGCATTCAAGGCTGATCTCGCCGAGATGCAAGTCATTCGAGGTGAAATAGGTATACGGCGAATCATGCTTGTAGAATTTTCCGACGGACGGATCGCTGAACAATACGCAGCCGCATCCGTACGGCTGTAGTCCGTGCTTATGCGGGTCGACGACGATGCTGTCGCATTCGAATAAATGAAGAAATGGTGCGGCATGAATGAGCGAAGATTTTTGTTGCGCAAGCAGCATGAAGAATCCGCCGTACGCGGCATCGGCATGGACGCGGACGTTATAGTTTCTGCAGAGGGGAATAATTTTTTCCAGAGGGTCGAGCGCTCCAAGGGATGTTGTACCGATCGTTGCCACCACCGTGCCGACTTTTCCCGCCTTCAATGCTTTTTCAA
>CAWJKX010000060.1:0-5958 GCA_963843065.1 uncultured Bacteroidota bacterium | reverse complement strand
CGTGGCTGGGTTGAATCAACCGTGGGGTCAGGTGGACGCATGTACTTCATGCGGGAAGTGTGTCCTGGTCTGCCCGACAGGTGCTCTGTTTGAAAAAGGTTCTTCCGTTTCTGAAATGAAAAAAGAGAGAAATTTCCTTAAATATATTGTCACCGCTCGTCAGAAAAAAGAATGGATCAATGTCGAAAGCGACGACGAGTAAAAGCGCGTTTTCTCGCGATAAAAGAAAATTGAAAGCAGAAAATATTTTTATGAAACCAAAAGTAGCAACAGTATGGCTCGGCGGATGTTCAGGATGCCATATGTCGTTTCTCGACTTGGATGAGAGGCTCATCGAGTTGGCGGACAAAATCGAGTTGGTCTATTCTCCGATCGCGGACGTCAAGGAATTCCCGCGCGACGTTGACGTTACTCTTGTTGAGGGAGCGGTTGCAAACGTAGAACATGAAGAGTTTGCGAAAATTATTCGCCGGAATTCCCGATGCGTTGTGTCGTTCGGCGATTGCGCCGTCACCGGCAACGTGACCGCGATGCGCAACCCTTTCGAACTTGAGCAAGTGCTGCATCGTGCGTATGTAGAACTGGCAGACATCACGCCGCAAATCCCTCGTGATTATCCAACGATTGCGGAACTGATGCCCAAGGCGCGGCCGCTTCACGAGTTAATCAAAGTTGATGCGTTTCTTCATGGATGTCCGCCGACCGCAGATCAAATCTGGTTCGCTGTGAACGAATTGTTGCAGGGAAGAATGCCGGCCTTCTCTCCGGTCTATTTACGCTACGGTTAAGAGAACGACATGGGCAAAATGATTTTTAATGAATTGGTTCGGTCAGGAATGATGGTAAAGGGTTAAAATATCGTATGTCTCAGACTATTACAATTTCGCCGGTAACGCGAATCGAAGGGCACGCAAAAATCACGATCCATCTCGACGACCAGGGGATCGTACAGGATGCGCGTTTTCATGTAAACGAGTTCCGAGGTTTCGAAAAATTTTGTGAAGGCCGATTGATGTCGGAGATGGCCGGCATTACATCCCGTATTTGCGGGATATGCCCGACGAGCCATCTTATCACATCGGCGAAAGCCGGCGATGACATTCTTGCCATCGAAATTCCTGAAACCGCCGAAAAGCTGCGCAGGCTTATTACGCTCGCTCAATGGATGCAGTCGCACGCGCTTAGTTTCTTCCATCTCTCTTCACCGGACTTTTTGCTCGGCTTCGATTCCGAGCCTGCTAAGCGCAATGTCTTTGGGTTGCTGGATCAACACAAAGAGATAGCAAAACGAGGAATCCGTTTGCGAAAATTCGGGCAGGAGATTATCGAAGTGCTCGGCGGGAGAAAAATACATACGCCCTGGGCGGTGGCAGGCGGAGTGCGTGAACCGTTTGAAGCATCGAAAAAAGATTACCTGCTTAACTGGATTCCTGAAGCAAAAGAGACTGCGCTTCTTGCACTCAGCGAATTGAAAAAAATCCATACGAAATTCAAAAAGGATATCCCAAACTTTGGAAATTTCCGGTCGCTCTTTGTCGGCCTTGTGGCAAAAGATGGAGCCCTTGAATACTACGATGGGCAGTTGAGAGTAATGGATGCTGCCGGCAATACTATTGCCGATAAAATAGACCCCCGGCATTACCGAGAACATTTCGGCGAAGCGACAGAACAATGGTCGTATTTGAAATTCCCGGTACTACAAACCTCTCGGATATCCTGAAGGAATGTATCGTGTTGGCCCGCTGGCCCGTGTGAACATTTGCGATTACATCGATACCCCGCTGGCTGAGGCCGAACGCGTGCTGTTCAAGGCTATTGCCGGCGATAGGCGCGTTGTGAATAACTCATTCTATTTTCATTACGCCCGCCTAATAGAGCTTCTCTTTACCGTTGAAAAGACCGAAATGCTGCTCAATGACCCGGCAATCCTCGGAACGCATATCCGCTCCAGAGCGGAGATCAACCGGAATGAAGGAGTCGGCGCAAGCGAAGCTCCGCGTGGAACACTCTTCCACCATTACTGGGTGAACGACGACGGCGTGCTGCAAAAAGTAAATCTTGTTATTGCCACTGCACAAAATAATTTGGCGATGAACCGAACGGTCCGCCAGCTCGCGATGCGGTACGTCGACGGAAAAAAGATCACAGAAGGAATTTTGAATCGCATTGAGGCCGGTATTCGCTGTTACGATCCCTGTTTGTCCTGCTCGACGCATGCCATCGGCCAGATGCCGCTGCATGTTCAACTCATCAATGCGAACAACGATATCATCGATGAAATACGGCGGTGAAGAAGGCTCTTGTGATAGGGTATGGCAATATGTTGCGTTCGGATGACGGCGTCGGCGTTTGGGTTGCCGACCGCATTGCAGCGCTTCATCTTCCGGATGTCGATGTAAAAACCTGCCACCAGTTGTTTCCGGAACTTGCCGCAGATATTCTTCAGTACGACACTGTCATTATGGTTGATGCTTCCACAATCGGCGAGCCGATAACGGTGCGCGAAAGCATTCCGCCGCCTGAACATTTGCCATCCTCAAACCATAACGTTAGTCCGGAACTACTTCAACAGCTTGCCCATGAAATGTACGGCGTCTCGGTTGGTATGCATGTGTACACTGTACGCGGTGAGTCGTTTGAATTTGGATCGATATTGTCCTCGACTGTGAAAGAACTAGCAATAAAAACAGTTGATTTGATTGCTGCGCTTCTACGGCAAATCCATCAAAAGAGTATGAATGCTTCATTCATATTGAACTAACGTTTGTCCGATCCCACCTTTTCCATCGTTGCGAAACCCCTCTGCTGATTCTCATTTCTTGGAACAATCCATGCAAAATGTTTAGAAAAATTCGTCATTTGCAACGGCATAGTAGTTGAATGATATGCTTCTAAAGTTATTTAATGAAGCAGCCAAAATGCACGAGCTTTCAATCGCACAAAATATTCTGGAGATAGTGAGAGAGCACCTTCCCACAGGAGTGCCTTCCCAAGTGAAAAGTGTCAGGATCAGAGTTGGCTACGGTGCTGGGATTGTTCCGGACTCGCTGGAGTTTTGCTTCAATACCATTATAGCAAAAACGCCGATGCAGGGAGCTGTTTTAGAGATTGAACGCGTGCCGTTTGTTGTGAAATGTAATTCATGCGGAAAGACTTCAACAAACGAGAGTGAAATATTTCTCTGCTCTTTTTGCGACGGGAACGACGTAACAATGGTCTCAGGGAATGAACTCCAGGTCACTGCTATCGATCTGTTCGACGAGAAGGAACTGACAGTATGAGCGTAATAACGATTGAGCGGAAGATTCTGGAAAAGAACGACGAGGTTGCCGGCTATAACCGCGATGTCTTTTTGCGTCATGGAATTTTTGCCATCAATATCGTGAGCTCGCCCGGCTCCGGCAAAACGAGTCTTCTTGAACGCACGCTTACATGCATCAAGAACAAGATCAACGTTGCCGTGATTGAAGGAGATGTGCAGACAGATCTCGACGCACAAAGGGTTTCAGCACTCGGCGTCCCGGCGGTTCAAATAGTAACAAAAGGGGGATGCCACCTCGAAGCGTCGTTGGTTAAAGAAGCCCTTGCTTCCGTTGACTTGTCCGGCGTTCAACTGCTCATCATAGAAAACGTCGGCAACTTGGTGTGCCCTGCTAATTACGACCTTGGTGAGGCTATGAAAGTAGTTGTTGCGAGCGTAACAGAAGGAGATGACAAACCGCTCAAGTATCCAACGATGTTTCGCAATGCTTCGGTAATGATTATCAACAAGATCGATTTGCTCCCATACGTGAACTGCAAGATCGATATTTTGAAACGAAATGCACTTAGCGTTAATCCATTACTCACAGTGTTTGAGACTTCTTGCGCTACCAATGCAGGGATCGCTGAATGGTGCGATTGGCTGGAAAAGAACACATCAAAAAAATAATGAACGCCAGATTACATATCGCAGTCCGGGGAGCTGTACAAGGAGTCGGATTCCGCCCGTTCATCTACCGGCTCGCGACGGAGCTGCATCTTGCCGGATGGGTAGCAAATTCACCTCAAGGAGTGTTTTTGGAAGCAGAGGGAGAGAAATCCCTGCTGGAAGATTTTTTGATTCGCATCGAAAAAGAAAAACCGACCCTCTCGTTCATTCAAAGCCTGGACCCTTCATTTCTCGATGTGGTGGGATATGAACGATTTGAAATCAGAGAGAGCAATCACTCCGGCGAATCGTCCGCAATTGGTACTGCCAGATGTTGCCACGTGCCCGGATTGCCTCCGCGATATTGCCGACCGTCTCAATCGACGGTATCGCTATCCGTTTACTAACTGCACAAACTGCGGCCCGCGATTCTCAATCATTGAGTCGTTGCCGTATGATCGTCCTAATACAACGATGAGAAATTTTACGATGTGCCCGGACTGTCGGAAGGAATACGAAAATCCTGCCGACCGCAGATTCCATGCTCAGCCGAATGCATGCCCGACATGCGGACCGCAGCTGGAATTATGGGATGCGGACGGGACGATTATTTCGTCGCACAATAATGCGTTATTCGAAACCGCAGCCGCAATTCGCACGGGGAAGATCGTCGCAGTGAAGGGAATCGGCGGATTCCAGCTTTTGGTCGACGCGCGAAACGAGGAGGCTGTCGACTTACTCCGTCGAAGAAAGCATCGGGAAGAAAAGCCGTTTGCGATGATGTTCCCGTCGCTCGACGACGTGCAATGTGAATGTGAAGTATCGAAGTTGGAAGAACGTCTTCTCCTTTCCCCCGGATCTCCGATCGTTCTCCTTATTCGTCGTTCGGCAATTGACAATCGGCAATCCCTTATCGCTTTTTCCGTGGCTCCGCATAATCCAAATTTTGGGGTCATGCTGCCGTACACCCCTCTTCATCATTTGCTAATGCGTGAACTCGGGTTTCCGGTCATCGCGACGAGCGGGAACCTTTCGGACGAGCCAATGTGCATAGATGAACATGAAGGGTTAAAACGTCTTCATGGTGTGGCGGACCTTTTTCTCGTCCATGACAGGCCAATTGTTCGGCATGTCGATGATTCTGTTGTTCGTGTGATGATGGGCCGCGAGCTTGTGCTTCGCCGTGCACGCGGATATGCGCCGCTGCCGGTTGCGACAAAGATGTTATTCGATTTTCCGATCCTTGCGGTTGGTGCACATCTTAAAAATTCGATTGCCCTCGCGAAAGGCGAAAATGTGTTTATCAGCCAGCATATTGGGGACCTTGAAACGAAAGAAGCGATGGAAGCATTTCAACTCGTAAACGGAAGTTTCAAGAAGTTGTATGATGTCGAACCCGCGACGGTGGTTTGCGACATGCACCCTGATTATCGGTCAACTCAATTTGCGAAGAGCCTGGACGTACGGGTGATTCAAATACAACATCACTATGCACATGTTGCATCCTGCATGGCGGAAAATCATTTAGATGGGCGAGTGCTTGGCGTTTCCTGGGATGGAACAGGCTTCGGTCTCGACGGAACGATTTGGGGTAGTGAGTTTTTGTTGACCGATGAATCGTCGTTCTCACGAGTCGCTCATTTACGTCAATTTAGGCTCCCTGGCGGAGACAAAGCAATACGAGAATCGCGGCGCACAGCAGTCGGCCTCTTATATGAAATTGCCGGCGATTCATTATTTCGGGGTCTCGATGTTCATCCGATAAAAACATTTACAGCTGCTGAGCTCGTTTTCCTACAACAAATGTTGTCAAAAAAAATCAATTCTCCTTTGACTTCAAGTGCAGGGAGATTATTCGACGCTGTTGCTTCATTAGCCGGTGTACGTGATATCGTGACATTTGAAGGACAGGCGGCGATGGAACTTGAGTGGACTATCGGCAAAACATTGACCGATGAGGTGTACGGGTTCACAATCTCCGATTCAGAATTGCCGTTGACGATCGACTGGGCAACGATGGCGTGAGCAATACGATGAGTTTATACGAT
>CAWJKX010000059.1:0-8014 GCA_963843065.1 uncultured Bacteroidota bacterium | reverse complement strand
TGATCGCCGGATTGATCGTCATTGCCTTTTCGAAACAAGCCACCGCATTTGTTGTATCTTTGAGACGTGCGTACGACCGTGCTAATTGCAAATACTCTTCGTATCCGAGGGAATCTGCCGGAAGCGTTTTGTATGTATCGATAGCTTTTTGAGATTCGCCGGCTTCGTACAATGAATAAGCGTACATCGGCTTCAAATCGTAGGCCTTCGGGTTAAGCGTTATCGCCTGTTCGAGCACCGGGAGAGCGTCCTTGTAGAATTTGCCGCCGTACAATGCTTTTGCATATTCATCGGAGGCAACAGGGTTGTCTTTTTTCAATGTGACATATTTTGCAAAGAAGAGAGCCGACTCGCGCCATAACTTCGCACGGTAAAAAATATCGGCAACCTCGAAGACATAGAGGTCGTTCGTTGGGTCGAGACTAATCGCCACCTGAAATTCTCTGACGCAATCAGTGTATTGCCTGGCCTTGTAGTATGCTTTTCCCAGCTTGTATCGGATGACAGCAGACGTCGAATCGAGCTCGGCTGCCTTTTGATAGTTGGAAATCGCCAGCACGGCAATGTTTTGCCTCCCGTACGCTTCTGCCAAGCCGACATAGACATCCGGCAAATTCTCATTCAATTCTTTTGCTTTGGAAAAGTATACGATCGCCTTATCGAGTGAATCTACATCGAGGTATGCGTTTCCATAGGCGAGAGAAACCGCCGGGCTACCCTTGTCGACCTTCGTCGCCGCTGCAAACACTTTTGCCGCTTTGTCCCATTGCCCGGTCTTGATCATAAGCGTCCCAAGCGAAGACCATCCCGGAAGATATGTTTCGTTGATATCGACGGCGCGCTGCAAAAAGGTTTCTGCAGAATCTTTCACGCCCTTCAAACGATACGCTTCACCGAGATAGAAATTCGTCTCAAGAACGCGCGGTGCCGCTTTCTGAGCTTTCACGAAATAACTGATCGCCGAGTCGTACGACTTTTGCTGTAGCGCTTCTTTCCCGAGGGCAAGGTTGTCCTGAGCGTGCACACTTTCGGACAGAGCGAAAAGAATTAGGAATGGTGCGATTCGTTTAAATAAATAATGCATTGAGGCTTCCTCGTTTACTGGGATTCAAGTTGAATAAGACGAACCGGCATTGTTGCAGGCACAAGTCCGTTCTTAAGAAATAGTTTTTGTCCTTCGCCACCGGTCACAAATGCGGTAAAACCAACGCCAACCCCAGTGCCGGCATTCCTGGAGAAAATGTACAGCGTCCGAGACAGCGGGTAGTAACCTCGGTAGACATGCGCCTGGAGCGGGGGAAAATACTCCAATGTCGTCGATGCTGAGTCTCTTGTAAAATTCGGGTCTCCGATATCCAATATCCGCGTTTTCGCCGGCGTCGAGGAAACCCAACTCTGACTCACAAAGCCGATTGCGTTGTTATGAGACGCAACATACGAGATAACTTGTGTTGTCGTCGAGCAAGGATACACAACATCGGCAAACGGCTGGGAATTTGTGATGCGCTGCTTTACATATTCGTACATTCCGCTGTTGACTCCTCCGAGCGCGACGACGATCCGCCCCGCAATTTTCTTTTCTCCCACATCACGCCACGTCTTCGCCTTTCCAAGCAAGATGTCTTTTAATTCTTCGACTTTGATCCGTGTCAGTGAGTTGTTTTCATTGACCAGCACGAGAGCGGCATCATACGCAATTTTAAACGTATCGACTTCAAGCTTGTATTTCTGGATCACTGCTCTTTCTTCGTCGTTGAATTGGCGGGGACTTGTGATAAGCTTGACGCTGTCATTGAGAAGCTGGACCACCGCATCCCGCGTTGTCGATTGGAGGTGTGTGATATGCGCCTGTTCGTACATCGACTCAAACTCCTTCACCTCCGAGTCGATAGCGGGGAAAATGTCTTCCGACGAAATTACAACAAGGTTCCCCCGCGTCGGTAAATCGCGCGTATCGTTTTGACAACCCGTCCAAGTGAAAAGCAGGGAAAGGGATAGTGCCAGACTATGAAAGGAAGCGGTCTTCATTTCTTTGCTGCTGTTGAAACCGGATATTGACGAACCGATAAACACCGTATAACAGCATCACAATGCCGAACATGATCCGGAATTTCTGCGGCATTGTGGGGGGCATATATATTCCCGTCGCAACGACGATGCCGCAGAGAAAAAGAAATCCCGACATCACATAGCCAACGTAGACCATCGGCCTGTAAGGATCCATCGTATTCTTAATGTCCTTGGTTCAACTTGAATTTGAACGGAATGGAAACCCAGACTGCTACGGGACCGTTATTCATGACTGCCGGAGTGAAGACCCATTGCATCGCCGCATCGATCGCGGCTTGATTGAACAACTCGGCATCCGATTTCAAAATTTGGGCTTTTTTCGCTTTTCCCTCTTTGTCCACCCAAATCTTTACCCACACAGTTCCTTCAACGCCGGCACGCCGGGCAATTTCCGGATAGATCGGCGACGGGTTCTTCACCGGTGCCGGTTGTTTTTCTACCGGCACGAAATCGGGCGGCGGACCATCGTCTTCAATCTTCACGTCGTTTTGAATAGATACCGGACCGCCGTTGCCGGTTGCATTCGGATCGCCGACAGGGCCGATCTGCTGCAATTCCGTTTGAGAAGCGATTGTCGCTTCAGGGCTGATTTCAGCGTCGGGCACAGGAACCGGTGTTCCGACCGTAGGCTTCGCGGCGGCGGCCGACACAGAAACAGCGGGGGCGGCCTGCGAATTTGTAATTGAGGGGGGCGGACCGAGGTCGCTGTATTTCATGATGCGAACGGTGTACACGGGTTCATCTTCGGTCGTGAGATATACCGCCCCGTAGTACGCGCCGATTGCAAGAAAATGAAAAACTGCGGCAAAGATCAAGGCACGTGTTGCGTACTTCTGATACAACCCGCGCAATTCATACGCACCATATTTTGCACTGACGCTTGGTGCAGTTGCTGACATACGTTCTTAACTCCTTCCTATAACCTCTTCGTACAAACAACGGCCGTTCAAGCCGTCATTAGATTTTTTCAATGAGTTGCTTATCCTTATCGTCAAACGGCGCAAGACTGAAGCGCGTGATATCGGCAACGTTCAACTCATCCATGATGTTAACCATCATGATATACTTTCCTTTGCGGTCAACCTTAATGAGAGTGATCAACTTCGGGTTGGCGCTGTTTTTTTCTTTCAATACCTTTTTTAAGTCGATGGAAGAAACCTTCTCCGGTTTATCCGTCCCGATATTCCAATAGATGCTTCCGTCCTCCGATACGCGCAGCGTCAACAGGTTGGACGATGGCACATCGACTTTTGCATCACCGGGGGGTAAATTAATTTCCATCGCTTGCGGCTTGTTCATCGTCGTTGTCAACATGAAGAACGTCAACAACAAAAAAGCAATGTCAACCATCGGCGTCATGTCGATACGAACGCCGATGCGACGTTTCTTCTTCTTTGAATGCTTCTGCTTGCCGCGCGATTGACTTACATCAACTTCAGCCATTGCAGTGTTCCTTTGTATTAATTCTTATCTAATTCCGTAACAAGATTAAAGCGCGTAATGTTCACTTTTTGCAGGATATTCATCACGTCTTCGATGACTCCATAGTCGACGTTTTTATCTGCTCTGATGACTGTCTTCAGTCTTGGGTTCTTTGTACGGGCCTGGATGAGAAGGTTTGTCAGCTCGCTGGTTTGTACCAAAACGCTGGCTTTCATTTTCGCACCCTGACCAAAGAGTGCTTCCCGCAGTATCTGAGAATCCACGCCGAGCAAAATCTGCCCCTCTTTTCCAATGCTCAGGGTGATAACGTCTGCGCCGGGAATTTTGAAAACGGAATGAGATGAGGGAAGCGTGATCTCAAGATCTTCTGAAGGCTTGAATTGCGTTGTCAACATAAAAAATGTCAGCAAGAGAAACCCAACATCAACCATCGGCGTCATATCCAGCTTAAAGCCAATGCGTTTTTTGTGAATTTTTGGCATAAGATGCTTCTTTCTACTCGCTGTTAAAGTTTGGATTTCAAGTTTTGCAGTATATCGTAGCTTGCTTCGTCGATCATGTACGTCATGCCGTCAATCTTCGTTGTAAAAAAGTTATAGCTGACAATCGATGCAATGGCGATCGAAATTCCGCCCGCCGTGTTGATCAGCGCCTCGGAAATACCCTGCGAAAGCTGCACGGCATCGGCAGAACCGGCATGCGCCAAAGCGGCGAATGCACGGATCATACCGATAACTGTTCCCAGCAATCCGACCATCGTTGCAATAGAGGCAATCGTCGAGAGAGCGATAAGGTTCTTTTCCAAAATCGGCATTTCCAGCATTGTAGACTCTTCGATGACACGCTGCACTTCCCCCATCTTATCTTTGGTTTCCATCGACTTGTCGCTTGAAATCTCGCGGAACCGCTCTAATCCCGATTTGATGATATTGGCGAGTGAACCACGCTGACCGTCGCACGCGGAAATTGCCGCATCAAGGTCGCCTGCTGAAACGTGTTTGATTAATACCACCAGGAATTTTTCTAGGGATGCTTTCCCCTGCGCCTTGCGCAGCGACAGGAGTCTTTCGAAAACATACGTCACAACCATGATCGAAAGCGCGAGTAACGCGACCACCAACGGACCTCCCTTTTGGATGAACTCGGGAAGCAAAAATTCAAAAATAGCAAACCCGATCAGAAATGCTGATACTATCAGGATTGTGTTGAACATTCCTTGTTTCATAAAAAATACTCCTTAAAAATAATGATGTTATAGTGTTAAGAATTTACATTCGAAGAAAAAATTACGTAAACGCCAATATTGCATCCGGGCGAGTATCGGCGATCTGGAAAATCATGGAAAGTTTCGTGACAACGAAAATGTTTTTGATACTCTTGTTGACGTTGCACAATACGATTTTCCCCTTTCGATTTGCATACGAAGTATGAGCCGACACCAGCGCGCCTATTGCCGTCGAATTCATATATGTCACTTTACCCAAATCGACAATAAGTTTTTTGTTTCCTTTCTCGATGGATTCGGCGACCGCCTCCCGCAACTCGTCGGTCTCTTCACCTCCAACAAGCGCTCCTTTGGGTTCGATTATGAGAACTTCACCATTTTGTTCTGTGGCGACTTTTAACTTCATTTAATGAATCCTCCATTGAGATTGGAACGACAAGGATAACTTCAACTTCTTAGCCATTTTGTGAGAACGAGGTTTGTCAAATTCGACAAAATACCGAGGGAAACACTTCCCATGAGATGTCCGGATAGTTGCCCGCCCGGATCAATATTCATGCGTTAAATAAGATAATTAGTTAGAATTGAATTTGCAATAAGAAATTTTCAGTATTTTTAGGCGGGCCGGAACCCCTTTCGACGCAATGCCAAGGAGAAAAAAACGCGATCTCTCAAGATGTGGGATTGATTCAATAAGGCCGATACAGAGAATCCGCGAGTGTGCCCGAATGCAGCGTCCGGCGGAATCTTCGGCGAATAGCATCAGAAAAGGAGCGGCATCAACATGGGGATCTCGGAATCTTTTGCAAAGAAACTCAGCGATGCCATAACTTTCTCCACATAATCTTGAATAATTTCGCGATGGGGAATACCGCGATGACAAAAGTCATGGCATAACATTTCAAAAGATCCAATTATTCGTTGATCCATCAGGATGAACGTCTCGTCATACAGCGACGCGGATCCAGCTTTCAACGGGATGAATTCCCGGAGCCGGTGTCTGTTCTTACTCCAACAGAAGAAAGATGAGAACGACAGAATTATTTGCTACTAAGAAGTGCTGCCAGCTGTTCAATCTCGTTTACCGGCAACTCACATACATAATTTTCGCAAACGTATGCGGTAGTTGAACCATCCTTCGGAGCCATCGACGCCATTACAGGGAGGCGCTCAGAAAAAAATTCTTGACCGCCGCCGCCGTCAGCGGAAAGCAATACCACGTTCGGGAGAAAATGGCGTGCAATTTCATCGAGGAACTCCGTTGTGCGTGACGAACTCCCATTTCCTGCGATGACAATTTGTTTCGGGGCGCTGAAAAAGAAATCAAGAGCAGCTATCATCTGCGGCATTGCATGCGGGGATTGCTGAAGCACTGCATTAAAACAAATCATCGAGGCTTCAGTTTGCTTCTTCAAGATGCTGTCGCCGGTCATCTGCGTGAGCCGCAACAGATTCAATGCCGCGACAGAATTTCCTGCCGGTTCTGCACCGTCATATGTTTCCTTTGTTCGAAGGAGAATAGATTTATCTTCCCCTGAGAAATCAAAAAATCCCCCTCCCGACGAGTCCCAGAACAAAGCAACTTGAGTTCCGTGAAGTTCCAATGCAAGCTTGAGCCATTCGATAGCCAACGTTGCTTCATAGAGATCGATGAGTCCTTGGATATAAAAAGCAAAATCATCCAACTGCGCATCGAACTTCGTTTCGCCGTCCCGGTATCGGCGGTGAAGTGTTTTCGTTCGGGAATCATAGAGTGAGCGTGCAATAAATTGAGCCGCGTCTCTTGCAGCATTTGCAAACCTCGGTTCCCGCAATATGTGGGAGGCTCTCGCAAACGCGCTGATCATCAAACCATTCCATGCCGTGATGATTTTATCATCCCGCAACGGTCTAGGCCGCTGCGACCGGGCCGCAAATAATTTTGCCCTTCCGTCCTCAATTACTCGAGTTACTGCGACTTCATCCATCGAAAAGAATTTTGCGGTCTGTTCGACGGTGAAAGGAGTGAACAAAATATTCCTGCCGCGAATTTCCCCCTGAGGATCCGAGAGCGCGTTACCGTGTTCATCAACCCCGAAGTAGCGGCAGAAAACCTCTGCATTGTCGGCCTGCAAAAGGCGTTCAATCTCTTTCTTCGTCCACAAATAAAAAGCCCCTTCCGAAGCGTGGGTAGGATCCTCCGGCTCCCGACTGTCAGCGTCCTCGGCGGAGTAGAAGCCGCCGTCGTGGTCTGTCATATCACGGAGGACATAGTCGAGCGTTTCGCGAGCGATGCGCGAATAAAAATTGTCGTGTGTTAGCTGAAAAGCATCCAGATATGAATAGACAAGTTGAGCCTGATCGTACAGCATTTTTTCAAAATGAGGAACCCTCCACTGGCCGTCGACAGAATAACGATGGAATCCCCCGCCGATATGGTCGTATATTCCCCCCCGCGCCATAGCCTGAAGAGTCGTGAGGGCCATCTTCAACGCTTCGTCATCTTTCGAACGCGCGTAATATCGGAATAGAAAATTCAATACCGCCGGCCGCGGAAATTTTGGACCATTCCCAAACCCTCCGTATTTTGGGTCGTACTGAGCGGCAAGCTGGTGGTACGTTTTTTTCACCAGCGATGCCTCAACGGGAACGTTTTCCTGGCTGGTTCCCCTTTGCTGTTGAAGGAGCGCCAACAACTGGTTTCCCGACTCCACGACTTGCTCCTGTTCACTTTCCCATATTTCGTGAATACGTTTCAGCACAGTCGGAAAGCCTGGGCGGCCGTGGGCCTCTTGGGGGGGAAATACGTTCCCCCGAAAAACGGTTTCAATTCATGCGTAAGGAAAATTGAGAGGGGCCAGCCCCCGCTGCCTGTCATTGCCTGCACGGCACTCATGTAAACTTTATCGACATCGGGACGTTCCTCACGGTCAACTTTGATGCAAATGAAAAACGTATTCATGATCTCGGCAGTCGAATCGTTCTCGAACGACTCATGTTCCATCACATGGCACCAATGGCACGTCGAATAGCCTATCGACAAAAAAATTGGTTTATTATCGCGGCGCGCGGCTTCAAATGCTTCATCCCCCCAAGGATACCAATCGACGGGGTTCAACGCATGCTGGAGGAGATACGGACTTTTCTCCTTCATGAGACGGTTCGGTTTGTTACTCGAAGGAGCCATTACATTTTTATAGGAATAGGTGAAGAGTAAAGAGTGAAAAGTCAAAAGTGATAAGTTAACAAAACTTTGATTGTAAGCTTTTCACTTTTCCCTTATCACTTACCACTTAT
>CAWJKX010000058.1:0-62902 GCA_963843065.1 uncultured Bacteroidota bacterium | reverse complement strand
CACTTTTAACTCTTAATTGTATCCACTGTTAATGCTCTGCTTCGTCAACTTTATGTCCTGCAGCTGCGGTGCTTTCAGTTTCAGCTCGAACCGGTATCCGGCCTGTGCTCCGCTGGGCACCCAGCTGAAATTCATTGTCCAGCAATGAAGATCCCGGTCAATCGTAATGCGCGGCACGGCAACTTGGCGGTTGACAATGTCATAACCTCCCGCGGCAGAAAATTTCCAATTCTCCGTCAAATTAAACCCTAAGTTGGCGTTGAGGTTTGCCGACCGGGTTTTGGCGTCTGGATTTTCCTGGTTTTGCGCGAAAGTAAAACTTAAACCGAGATTCCATGGAATGCTGAAGTCGGGGAGCTCCTCACCGTACAGCCCGTGAAGACCGTTTTGCTGAAACGTTCCCGGCAAAGTTCCGACATTGGCAGTTGAGTCAATGGGACGAGTTTCGGTTTCTCTCTTTTTCTTTTCACCACGAAGTGTAGTCGAAAGACTGATGCTAAAGTCCGTCAGTTCGGCGATACCTTTGCCTTCATCAAACAATAATTTATTGACTCGCTGGTTGAGCTGTGTGTTGTAATCATAAAAACGATAATTGTTGTTGCCGCTGATGCCGAGATATTGGCCGATGTCGGTGCGGTAATTAAGTGCAAGGTCCGACAACTTGAACTGGGTCGCGGCAAAGTTATACGACATCGATGCCCCGAGGTTCATTAACTGGTACTTGGTCCCTTTGTTGACTGAATCTTTATCCTCCGTTTTCATTTCAAACAAATTTCCTACATTAAAGCCGATTGCCTGCTGTTCACCCGCGGGTGCACCTCCGTAGACTTCTCTCTGAAACCGATCGTACGAGACTTCTTTTCCGAGCGTATCCCGGTATGTTCCGTAATACCCCCACCACGGTTTGGAAAAATCGGGCTGATAATTGTACGAAATGCTCGGGGTAATTGTATGACGAAAACCGGCAATACCGGGAATAGGCGGTTGAAACATTCCGTACAATTTTGTCGAAGCGGAAACACCCATATTAAAAAACCGCACGGCTTCAAAACCATTGACATCTCGTAATACCGGCCCGTCTGTGGTCCGGTTTACGCTGTCGGCGGCGACGCTTTTGTCATACCATCGCTCATTGTAAGTGAAGGATGGTGAAATGGTGAAATAACCGGCTTTCGGAGAAGCGTTGAGCGTGAAGCTGTGCGAAATTCCTGCCCGGTTATAGCGGACAAACCCGCTCGGATATGTTATGGAATCCGTCGTTGCCGTTTTGTTGGCGTCGTTAATAAATTGGCCCTGGTAACCGAGGCCGATCAATTCATACCACGCATAATCCGATCCGGAAACGTTCGATAGGCCGCGCGATGTTACTTCGCTGCGAAACGGGTAACTCTGTGAATGGGAAAAATTAATTGTCGGGATCGTTGAAGTAATGCTTCCCAGGATCAAATCCTGTGTCCGGGAAATATTGATGCTCATGCTGTTGTTCGTCCCCTCCCACGATTTGCTCAGAGTCGCATTGGAGTAAATATCCTGCTGCAGGTAGTCATCGTAATTATTGCTCGTTTTATAGGAATTATTGCTTGCAAACGTGAAGTTGACGTCGAGGCGAGTCGTGGGATCGAACGTCTGGTTGTGGGTGAGATTCACCCGGTAGTTTGATTGATCTTGAAAGTTATAGTCGCTTGGTACGCCGACGAGAAGCCGGGAATATTGCCCCGACAACGCGCCGCTGAAATCATACCTCTTCGCGTATCGAAAATCCGAATACGCTGCCCATCCCCCTTCAGGGTACCAATCGCCGGCAACTGCCAAATCCGTGTAATCGCTGATCGCATCGTAGTAACCCAGATGACTGATGTACTTTCCGCGAATGGCATCGTCGCCGTACGCCGGAGAAATAATACCGGAACGCCGTCCCCCAGCACTCGGGAAAACTCCGAATGGAAGAACGAATACCGGAACGTCCGCGACATACAGATAAATCGGTTCGGCAACAATCTTGTCCTGAAGCGTCACTCTCATCCGGGGGCTGAAAAAAAAGTAGTGCGGGTGATCGAGGTCGCACGACGTGAAAATGCCGTTGGAGATAAACATCATATCTTTGTCGATCTTCTTGATCTGCTCCCCGTGATAATAGCTCTGATCCATCTCCGTTTCTCCGAGAGTCACGAGCCCTTTTTGCGACTTAAAGTTGTAGCCGATTTTCCACCCTTCATACGTCTCTCCGCCGTCAATCATGACTGGCGTGCCGCGGTACAATTTTTTTAACGAATCGGTCTTGCCGATTTTCGAGGAGTCCAGCACGCCGTACGAATCCAAATTATTATCATTCCAGTTTACGTCAATGCGTTCGGACTTTAGTCCAAGTGTACGGTACTTGACGTCGCCATTCCCGTACATCATCATCACTTTCTTAGGATACGAATACACAATCGAGTCGACGGCAGAATAGACGACGCTCGTATCAATGCCTGTTGATTTTTTCTTCGTCGTATCCTGACGCGCGACGGAATCAGCCTTGGCGGCGACAAGAGTGTCTGTGGCTTGTGCGTGGGAATATTGCAGTATCAATAATTGCAGAAAAACAGTTCCTGAAAAAACTCGGCAGGAGAAAAAGTGTGAATGATAAAATCGCAGGATCAATATCGAAGGAAAATTTTTATTTTTTTTGGCCATTACTGCACAACCGTGTAATCCCGTATTTACAGAACGAGCCCTGCCGCACCGAGAATTCCTGCGAAGTTTCCGAGTTTTGCCGGAAGAACAGTGATGTCTTCGCGCATCGGTTTCATGACATGCGACTGCACTGATTTTTTGATCGCCGTGAAGACAAAATCGCCCGCCGCAGAAATTCCTCCGCCGATGATGATCACGCGCACATCGACGGTATTCAATACGGAACCGAGTGCAACGCCGAGGAGCGTGCCGGCTTCGGTGAAAATTTCGCGCGCAAGTTTGTCTCCTTTGAGAGCAGCTTGCGAAATATACTTCGGCTCCACTTTCGACACGTCTCCGCCGACAAGTTTCAAAATAGCCGACCGGGGGTGATGCTTCAGCCGTTCAACCGTCCTCTGTGAAAGATAACGCTGGCCCACATATGCTTCTACGCATCCTTGTGCACCGCAGTTGCACTGCAATCCATTATAGTCTATGCACACATGCCCGATTTCGCCAGCCCCGCCGAATGGACCGCGGTAAATGTGGCTGTTCAGAATAATCCCGCCTCCGACTCCAGTCCCCCAAATGACGAAAAGAAAATTTGGATGGTCGCTTCCCCGCACCAAATTTCGCTTCGGCAATTGCCGCCACGTTCGCATCGTTCTCAACTTTGGCGCTGAGCCTGAAGATTTTTGCGACCGCATTCCCCAGCGCAACGTTGTGCCAATCGGCGAAATTAGGAGGGTCTTTGACGATCCCTCCTTTCTCATCAACGATTCCGGGGGAACCGATGCCGATCCCTCGTAGCGTCTTTCCTTTTGCGTGGGGGAGCACTTCTTCAATCGATTTACGTATTTGGCCGATGACTGTTTTCGGTCCTTGTTCCCCGAGTGTGGGAAATTTCGATTGAACAATAATTTTCCCGTCGGAACTTACAATTCCTGTTTTGATAGTTGTGCCGCCCAAATCGACACCGATAGCGTATTGTAATTGTGGCATGTTGTAGTTATTAGTTCTTAGTCTTTAGGTCTTTTTAGCGCTATTTACTATTACAACTATTCACTGTTTACTGTTCACTGTTTACTGCTTACTGTCTGTTTCCCCTTTTCTTTTTCCACCATATCTCCAATCTTTCCTTCATCGATTTTTCCTTCCCATTTTCCGTAGGACGATAATACAGTTTATCTTTAAGGTTATCGGGAAGATACTGCTGCTCGACAAAATGATTTTCAAAATTGTGGCCGTACTTGTATTCGCTGCCGTAGCCGAGATCCTTCATCAGGTTTGTCGGTGCGTTGCGGAGGTGGAGCGGCACGGGAAGATTCGGCAGCGATTTGACGTCCGCCAGCGCTTCTTCAATCGCAACGTATGATGCATTGCTTTTCGGCGCCGATGCCAGATAGGCCGCCGCCTGAGACAAAATAATCCGTGCTTCCGGCATCCCGACATAATCGACCGCCGTAAAGCAATTTGTCGCCACGACCGAAGCGAACGGGTCCGCATTGCCGACGTCTTCAGAAGCCAGGACAATCATTCGTCGTGCAATAAATTTCGGATCTTCTCCGCCGTCGAGCATCCGCGCCATCCAATAAATTGCGCCGTCGGGGTCGCAGCCTCTCATGCTTTTGATAAAAGCGGAAATCGTATCGTAATGCTGTTCCCCCTTCTTATCGTAGATTGTATATTTTCGCTGAAAAGCATCTTCGAGCACTTCCTTGGAAATTCTTCTAACGCCTTTGGCATCGGGCTTCACAAAATAGAATGCGCTTTCGAGCCCGTTCAGCATCATCCGCGCATCTCCGCCGGAAAGAAGAAAGAGGAAATCTTTATCAGCAATCTCCACTTTTCCTTTCGTGATGATGGAATCCGCCGTCAACGCATGGTCGAGGATTTTTTCAAGCTCGGACTGTCCCAGCGACTCAAGCACATAGACACGTGCGCGCGAAAGCAAGGGCGAAATCACTTCGAACGACGGGTTCTCCGTCGTCGCACCGATAAGAATAATGACGCCGTCTTCGACCGAGTGCAGAAGCGCATCCTGCTGGGCTTTGTTGAAACGGTGAATCTCGTCGATAAACAAGACCGTTTTCTTCCCAAGCTGCTTCTGGAGCTTCTCAGCTTTTGCAATAACGTCGCGAACTTCTTTCACTCCCGAAGCAACGGCGTTCAGCGAAAAAAATTCCGCGTTCGTATGGTTCGCAACAATGCGTGCCAGGGTCGTCTTCCCTATTCCCGGCGGGCCCCACAGAATGATTGAACGAAGCTCGTCGTTCTCAATCATCAACCGAAGCGGTTTCCCCTCGCCCAGCAGATGTGCCTGGCCGACAAACTCGCCGAGCGTCTTCGGGCGAACGCGCTCTGCAAGAGGCGCGTTGACGCCCGGCTTCGATTCCGGTTTTGTGTATTCGAACAGTTCCATAAAACTTCAGAAGGCTAGCGTATTGACGATGCGGGGCGTTTCCGCACCGTTATTTTTTCGGCGCCACACGGTAGACTTTTTCGCCTTCGCGCACCATGCCGTACTTTTCACGAGCAACTTTTTCTACGGCTTTCTTGTCGCCGTCCAGCGCCTTTGATTGATCCTGAAGCTGCTTTTGCTCCTGTTCCGCCTGTTGGATTTTCTGGAGCATCTCCTTCTTCTCCCTTTCAAGTCTGATCCGCTGAAGAACACCCTGATTGTTAAAGAGGACGTACAGCAGGATGACGAACGCTGCGGCGAGTAATGCGCTGAGCTTTTTATTCGACCAAAGCCTCGAGAACAGGGATCGTACGTCGGCCTTCTTTTTTATTCTTCGTAAGAAATCGGCGCTCATTGAGAAGAAATGTAGCAAGAATTGGCGTAAGTTGAAAGTATGAAATATGAAGAGAGCGGTGTCGCTCAACGTATGACCGCAATCCACCGCAAGGTTTTCAAACCAACCACTGCCAATAAAACCGGATTGATTCTACCGTCGTTATTCCCTACTTTCTTTGTATGGAAACTGGAATTTCTCACGGTACCTATCCCCTTTTCAGAGATCTCCTTTCAAAAGCTCTCTCTCCCTTGCAGCAACGAAAGTTGAAACGCGGAGAATGCCAGGATCTTTCGGGGAAAAAATGCACTCTGTGTGCGGCTCACAAAATCGATTATGACATTGATTATAGAATGAAGAATGCCGTGCTGCAGGAGTTTTGGAAAATGCTGGGATTTGACGCAATCCTCGACCCCTTGACTCCGTCCCCGCTTGGGAGAAATTACAGGGTCGTGACAAAGCGGAAGGCCTTTTTTTCCAATGGGAATGTGCACCTGGGATTGATTGGAACAGAGGAAGAATCTGTAGGAATGAATCCGGTCCAGGTGGGCCAATGCATGATTGAACCGGACAAGCACTCAGAAATTTACCATTGCGTTCAAGCCTACCTTAATAGAAGAGAATTCAAAGAGGCTGCTGAAACGGTGAACTACGTTATCGTCAAAGGAAATTACAGCGAGTTCACTGTCATATTTAATCTGGCGGCGTTTGATTCCGGAATGCGGCAATTCATCAATCAGTCTCTCGAAGCATCTGACCGCAGCAGTAAAAGAGGTCATCGGCGTGTTCGTTATCGTCGATGAGAAACGATCGCGGTATTACATGCCGCAACATCAAAAGAATCAAAGACTCCCGCTGCAGAAAATCTTCGGCAAGGCTGAGATATTTCAAAAGGTCGGCGCGAAAAAATTTCTGTTTTCGCCCCTTTCATTTTCGCAGACGAATCTCTCCATCGTCGAAACGATTCGTGCAAACAATCAAAGAGCTTTTAGAATTAAACGCGCAAGACCGCCTCGTCGACCTGTACTGCGGCTACGGCCTTTTTTCCCTCAGCGTGTCGGACTCGATTAAAAACGCAACCGGCATTGAGCTCTCCGGGAATTCGGTCCGTGATGCGAAGAAGAATGCAGAGCGATTGAGAATCTCAAACTGCAAGTATATCGAAAACGACATCGACGAAGATAACCTCGAACGTTTTTTCTCATCTCAAAAAACATTCAGCAAGATCATCCTCGACCCTCCCCGCAACGGGACCAAACCGGGCGTTATAGAAATCATAGCGGCAAAGAAAGCGGAGCGTGTGCTTCACATCTTCTGCAACATCGACCTTATGCCGGTAGAATTGGAACGATGGAAGAATGCCGGATACAAAATCAGACGCGCTCTTTCGTTCGATATGTTCCCGGGGACGAGCGAGGTAGAGATAATGGTAAGTCTGGAGAAAAACTGAGGAATGCACGCCAGCCGTCGTAAACGGAATTCGTTTACTTCTTCGTCGGCCATGGTTTCAAGACATCAACCGCATCCTTCCACCCATTTTCTTTTTGCCAAATACGGACATAGCTGCTTGTGTCTGAGGCTGCATCAACAGCAATGCCATAAGTAAACCCGAGGTCAGCGGCTGATGAAATTTCCCCGGCGTAAAGATTGTAATGAAGCGGCTTTTCATTTTTTACGAGTTCTACTCCGTTATTCTTCCCTTGTGCTGGAAATAATCCTTTTCGATAGACGCGCACATCATCGGAAGCGAATTTCTGCAATGCCGTCTTGCTCCCCCTGGCTTGTAGTAAATTGGAGAGGGCACTGTCTGCAGCCATCATGACTACACGCTCCCTCTCAACCGAAAAGGATTTGTTCATTTTGTGAGGCGGAAGTTCTTTCGCCAAAAACATTTCTTCTTTCTTTTCAGATTTTGGACAACTGCTACCGATATCCAAAACGACTTTCCACTTTCCATCGCTATTTTTCTTCCAGACAGAAACAAAATGTCCGTAATACGCCATCGAATCTTTAACCCCGCCGGCGCGATATTCAGACGGTCCGGTTGTAAATCCAAAATCGCCTGACGCAGAAACTTCAACAAAGATCGGCCGCCAGACGAGCGAGGCCTGCGACTCAGGCTCTCCTGTCAAAGCGTGTTTAGCGTTTTCAGGCTGCGGATAAAAGGCGACACAACTATCGTCGAAATAGTCGAGGAAGGCGCGGATAAATCCTCTTGTTGCAGCCGATTGAGAGAATTCACGTTCTTTTTGTGCAAGCTGAATTGCCGTGGAGTCAGATTGGGCAAAAACGGAAAAACTGCAGAAGCAAAAGAAGAAAACTGTTTTCACTTTTTTTTGTCGTCGAACTGTAATGAAGTTCATCCCTTGTACCAGTCCGTCTTGGGCGTGTACGTTGTTTTCAATGCTGATTTTGCCCGGTGCCGTTCAATCGCTAATTGGATGACCTTATCGAGAAGGTCGGAGTACGAGAGGCCCGAGGCTTCCCAAAGTTTCGGAAACATGCTGATCGATGTGAAACCGGGTATCGTGTTGATCTCGTTAAGAAAAATCTTCGAGCCGTTCCCCTGCACAAGAAAGTCGACACGCGCCATGCCGGAACAATCCAGAACCTTGAACGCCTTGCACGCGATATATTGGATCTTTCTCACCGCCCATTTCGGAATATCGGCCGGAATGATCGCCGTCGACTTCCCGTCGACGTACTTGGCGTCGTAGTCGTAGAATTCGTTGGATGGAATAATTTCCCCGAGCACTGAAGCCGCCGGTTTTTCATTGCCAATCACGCCGCATTCGATTTCGCGCGCCTTTTCTATCGATTTCTCGACAATGATTTTTCTGTCGTATTGGCCGGCGAGAGCCACCGCATCAATCAACTCATTCCGGTCGTGGGCTTTGCTGATGCCGATGCTTGAACCGGTGTTCGACGGCTTCACGAAGCATGGATACTGAAGCTCCTCTTCAATCCGCGCTACGATTTTTTTCTGACTCTCTTCAAACTCCGAAACGAAAAAAGAGAGTCCTTGAGCAACGCGAATTTTTGCCGCCTCCAGCACCTGCTTTTGAATCATCTTATCCATGCCGACGGCCGAACCGAGTACGCCGGCTCCCACATACGGAACCCCCGCGAGCTCAAGAAGTCCTTGCACCGTGCCGTCCTCCCCGAACGTGCCATGCATGACGGGAAATACGACATCGATATTTTGAATTTCAGCAACACCGGAAGTGTTGATTTCCACAAGGCCTTGTTTGCGCGGGTCCGGCAGGATGAGATGTTCGGGAAGGCTCTCAACTGAGGATTTTTCTTTCAACAACTGTACCGCGTCGTTCGAACTCAGCCACCGCCCTTCAGGCGTGATGCCGATCGGGAAAACGTCATACTTCTTCCTATCGAGCGCTTCGATGATTGAAGCGGCCGAGACAAGAGAAACTTCATGTTCCGCAGACCGTCCGCCAAAAAGAACGCCGACTCGAATTCTATTCTCCATGTTGCCTTTAGCTCTTAATTAACCTGATGACTACAATTGTGTATTTACCCTTTTAACGATCGTATGATATTTTTCTTTTTGTAATTTCAATCTCAAAAAGCTCAGAATTCACCTCAAAGCGATGCCAGGCTTTGATGAAGAGTTCAACGATACAGTGAAGATCGGCGCCGACGATTCTCGTGTGTTGAGAATTCTGATTTGTCTATGAACAAAAGAACTATTTAAACGCGCTTAAATCTGTAATTTGCGTCTTAAGGCTCTCAGAGTTTTTTACACCAAGTGTTTCGTAAATCTTCAGAGTCGCTGTAGATTTATTGAGGGTGTAAAAATGGACTCCGTGCACATTGTGGTCGATAAGGTCCCTTACCTGCTCCGTCGCCCAATGAACTCCAACTTTTTCGACGTACTCATCATCTTCCGCACGAGAGAGCGCTCTCAGAAGTTTGGCCGGAAAATGAACACCTAACGCAAGGCCGGCCATCCGCGCGAGCCCTTTCCGCGACGTCACCGGCATAATCCCGGCGATGATCGGAACGCGAATACCGGCGAGATGCGCCCGCTCGCAGAAATCATAGAAATCGTCGTTATTGAAAAAAAACTGGGTGCAGATGTAGTCGGCTCCCTGATCCACTTTTAACTTCAGGTATTCCATCTCTTTCAACCTGTTCGGCGTATCAGGATGTCCTTCGGGAAAACCGGCAACTCCGACTCCCAGCGCGGGAAAATGTTTCTTAATGAACGCGACCAATTCTCCGGCATTGACAAATCCATCCTTCACAGGAAGAAACGACTGAACTCCTTTCGGAGGGTCGCCCCGGAGTGCCATGACATTTTCAATTCCGCTCGCCTGGTACTTCGTAAGGATTTGACGTATTTCGTCCTTCGTCGAACCGGTGCATGTAAGATGGGAAACGATAGTGAGGTTGGTCTCCTTCTGCAATTTGACCACAAGCTCATGCGTAAGTTGTCGTGTTGAACCGCCTGCACCGTACGTAACGCTGACGTACGAAGGCTTCAAAGGAGTAAGGTCTTTGATGGAGGAAAAGAGATTCTTTGAAGCATCTTCATTCTTCGGGGGAAAGAATTCGAAACTCAGAGAGGGATGGTTATCCTCCAACACCTTCGATATGTGCATTCATTGCTCCGGGTAACATAGGGAAAAAAAATCCTGCCGTGAAGGACAGGACTATTATACTTAATAAGATAAACTTTTTCAAGGAACTTCATACGATAGCGGCAAGTGAAAGTGAAAACCCCATCGTTATTCTCCAAGAATTCCTTTAACCGTCCGCTCCGTTAAAATAAGCTCGTTTTCAAATTCCACCAACTGGATCAGGTCGTAAATGAGAGGCGCAAATGTTTTTTCGTGCATCATCACCGTGTCCAGATGCTTCCGGCACAACGTAACACCGTTTTGATACCGTTCACCGTCTTCTTCGTTCTTGCCGTTTTCCACGATAAACAAAACTTCAGGTGCGGTCGCAACGCCGCAGCCCGGCCACTGACACCGGAGGTGGTCGCGTTCCAGGATGTATGCCCGAAGCAATTCGTTTTGGTTTGGAGTATGTGTGTTTGGAGGAGGCATAGATATAGTATCACATTGAATTCACGCACAATGTATACTTTTTCTCTTCGGAGTCAAGAGATAAGGAGTACAAAAACTCGCCGCGTCACTCGTATCGCAATGCATCGATCGGGTTAAGCATCGCTGCTTTTCGTGCAGGATAAAATCCAAAAAAGATACCCACACCGGCAGCGAAAAGAAATGCGAGCCCCACCGACGACGCGGCAACCAGCGTCGGCCAACCCGCAAGCTTAGAAATCAAATTAGAGGACCCGATCCCCATGATGACGCCGATCAATCCCCCTGCCATGCTCAAGACCACTGCTTCAACGAGAAATTGCAGCAGAATATCCCTTCCACGGGCGCCGATCGACATGCGGATGCCGATTTCACGCGTCCGTTCTGTGACAGAGACGAGCATGATGTTCATGATGCCGATCCCGCCGACGAGGAGCGATATGGAAGCGATCGATGCGAGCAGGATTGTAAAGGTGTTTATCGTTGCCGACGCTGCGTTTGCGATTTCAGTCTGGTTGCGAATCGTAAAGTCATTATCTTCCCACGGCTGGATTTTGTGCCGCGTCCGTATCAGATCTGTCATTTGGCTCTGCGCGTCGTTCATTGATTTCTCGCTCACGGCAGATGCCATGATCATACCGAGATAGGTCACGCCCATCATTTTCTTTTGGACAGTCGAATACGGGGCAATAACGATGTCGTCCTGGTCCTGACCTTGAGCCGACTGCCCTTTCGGTGAAAGCACACCGACAACTTTAAACGGCATTTTCTTTATTCGAATAACTGCTCCAATGGCGTTGGAACCTTTGAAAAGATTGTCGACGACGGTCTGGCCGAGAACGCAGACCTTGGTCGCGCTGCGGACATCGGCATCGGTAAACGGAACTCCGCTTGAGAGAGGCCAGTTCCTGATCTCAAAGTAGTCGGGGTTCGACCCGGTAATACGCGTTCCCCAATTCTGCTCTCCATATACCAGCTGACCCGACGTCATGATGACCGGCGAGGCCATTGCGACAGAAGGACATTGCGTTTGAATTGCAGCGAGGTCATCAGCGTTCAACGTCGTGACAGATCCGGTACCAGTCCGCACACCTCCTTGATTCAAAGATCCCGGGAAAATTAGAAGAACGTTTGTTCCGAGAGTTGCGATTGTCTGTTGTATGCTGACCTGCGCTCCTGTTCCGACAGCCATCATCGTAATAACGGCCCCGACGCCGATGATGATACCGAGCATCGTCAGGAACGAGCGCAGTTTGTTCCGTCCGAGTGAGAGGGTGGATACTTTCATAACATTCAAAAAGTTCATGCGGCCACCTCTTCTTCTTCATCAACGCCTGCCGGCATCGCTTTCAGTTGTTCCACGGCGACTCTGCGATTTGCCACCGCAAAGTCTTTTTTTACTCTTCCGTCTTTGAAGACAACATTCCTCTTTGCATATTCTGCGATGTCCAATTCGTGCGTCACGAGCAGGACGGTAATTCCCCTTTCGTTCAGTTGCTGAAAAATTTCCATCACTTCAACGCTCGTCCTGCTGTCAAGGTTGCCCGTCGGTTCATCCGCCAGGATGATTGACGGATCGTTCACAAGCGCGCGCGCGATGGCGACACGCTGCTGCTGTCCGCCGGAAAGCTGGTTCGGCATGTGCTGCCATCGATCTTCGAGTCCCACGATGCGCAATGCTTCCATCGCTTTATCGCGCCTGGCTTTATTCGACAACGAGCGATAGAACATCGGAAGCTCGACATTCTCGAGTGCCGACGTGCGCGACAGAAGGTTAAATCCTTGAAAAACGAAGCCTATTTTTTCATTGCGGATGCGCGCGAGGCTGTCCCTGCTGAGCTGACTGACATTCACATTGTCCAAAAGGTATTCCCCTTTTGTCGGGACATCAAGACAGCCCATGATATTCATGAAGGTCGATTTTCCGGAACCCGAGGCGCCCATGATCGCGACGAATTCTCCACGATTGACATCGAGAGAGACTCCCCGCAACGCATGTACTTCAACATCGCCCATCTCGTACGTCTTGACGATATGGCTGACGTGTATGAGAGAAGTGTTGTCCGGCATACTAGAACCTCCGTCCACCGGGCTGCGTAAACGGGGTTGCCGATGCGGTAGGCCGTTGCGACATTACACCAACAACGATCTCTTGCCCCTCTTCCACTTTGCCTTGAAGAATTTCAGTGAATGTTCCGTCGGCAATCCCGGGGCGTACATAGATCGGCGTCAGTTTCTTACTTTTACCGACAACCCACAGGCGCGTCATAGGACGCTCCGATGTCGCCTGCCATGAGTTTACCCCCATCGCTCCGCCTGCCTGCTTTTGCTGTGCGAGCAGTTTTCTCCGTTCTCCTGCTCTAGCAGAATCATCGGCCGCGCTGGTCGAATCTTTTCGCGCTTCGATTTGCTCAGGCAGAGGTTGAAAACGGAAAGCAATAGTGGGTATCCTGAGGACGTTCTCTTTTTTTGTGACAAGAATCGTCGACGTCGCGGTCATGCCCGGCATGAGTTTCAAATCCGGATTCGGGACTTCAATAACGACGGTATACGTGATAACGTTTTGCACTGTCACCGGCGCGAGCTGAATTTGCGTTACCGTGCCATGAAATGTCAGTTCAGGATAAGCGTCAACAGTAAAGAGCACATCTTCACCATCCCTCACTCTTCCGATATCAGCTTCGTCAACGGCTGCCTGCACCTGCATTCTGGTAAGGTCGTTGGCGATGGTGAAAAGAGTCGGGGTGGCAAAACTTGCCGCGACCGTCTGCCCGATATCAACGGCGCGTGAAATAACTACGCCGGAGATCGGAGCCCTGATTGTCGCATAATTGAGATTAATGATCGCGCGGTCAAGTTGCGACTGGAGTGATTTCTGTGCCGCGACATTTGATTCATATGTTGTCATCGCCGCATCGTAATCTGCCTGGGCAGCAAGTCCTTTTGCCAACAGGTCTTTCTCGCGCAGATAGGTTCGTCTGGAATCATTGGTCTGCGCTATTCCCTTCTCTAAACTTGCCCGGGCATCTTCGACAGCAGATGCAAGGAATGTCGTGTCGATGAGTGCAATGACCTGTCCTTTCTTGACCTGGCTGTTAAAGTCCACATAAAGTTTCGAAATAGTGCCCGACACCTGTGTTCCCACGGTGACCGTTGTATCGGCGCTTACCGTCCCTGTGGCCGTCACGACCACCTGAATATCTCCCCGTGTCACCTTTTCGGTACGATACATCACATCAGGCGCAGAACCGCTTGTAAAATAGAAGAATCCCCCCGCGCCAATAACAGCAACGGAAAGGACAACTATAAGCATGAATCTGTTTTTCATCGTAATCCACTATAAATAATTGATATCGTTTAATCTTTGCATAGTTTTGACACACAACCAGTTACAGGGTTTAACAGGGCATTCCACTCCCTCCAACCCGCATACGAAACTGAAAAATTGGGGGTACAAATTACCAATTGCGGCGTAATTTTCAAAAGGCAGCGCGGCTATTTTTCATGCTGCGAGGCGAACACTGCCATCGCCGTGATATTGACGATATCGTTCACCTCAACGCCCGGCGTAAGAAGATAGACCGGTTTGCGGATGCCCAACAAAATCGGCCCGATTGCCGATGCGCCACCAACCCGCGATAAAAGTTTGTAGGCAATGTTCGCCGACGTGAGGTCGGGACAAATAAGAATATTTGCCGGTTCTTTCAGAGTGCTGAACGGATAGAGTTCGTTGAGCATTTCCGAGCTCATCGCAGTATCTGCCATCATCTCACCGTCAACGATGAGATTCGGATCTCGCTGTTTAATGATTTCGGTTGCCCTTCGCACTTTTTCCGTTAAAGGATGTTGTGTGCTTCCGAAATTGCTGAACGAAAGCATCGCAATGCGCGGAACAACATCAATGCGCTTTACTCTCTCTGCCGTCAAGAGTGCGATTTCGGCAAGGTCTTCAGCCGTCGGTTCGATGTTTACCGTGGCATCAGCGATGAAGAGCGTCTGATTCTTGAAAATCAGCATATACAATCCTGCGATCCTGTGCACGCCTTCTTTCGTCCCGATGATTTGAAGCGCAGGGCGGACCGTATCCGGGTAATGTTGTGTGAGGCCCGAAATAAGTCCATCGGCGTCGCCGTTTCTGACCATCATCATCCCAAATTCGTTGTTGGTCTTCATATGGCGTTCAGCGACATACCGCGTGATCCCTTTTCGCTTTCGCAATTCGAAATATCCCGAAACATATTCGTCAAACTTCGGCGATTTTTTCGGATTGACAATTTCGGCATCTTCGAGGTCTAAACCCAACTCGGAAATTTTTTGGCTGATTATTGTCCGGCTCCCGAGAAGAATCGGTGTTGCGATCTTTTCTTCAACGATGATATTCGCTGCGCGGAGAATTTTATCCTCCTGCCCTTCCGGGAAAACAATGCGTTTCGGAGCTTTTTGCGCTTTGTGGATATAGAACCGCATCATCTCATGCGCTCTACCCAGACGTGCTTCGAGGCGGTCCTTATAGGCTTCAATGTCCGCGATCGGAGTGCGTGCCACTCCGGTGGCCATCGCGGCTTGTGCGACGGCTACCGTCTCCCACAAAAGCACACGCGGGTCAAACGGCTTTGGAATAATATACTCACGGCCAAATTCAATCCGCTTCCCGCCATACACACGAATAACGGAATCTGGAACGTCCTCTTTGGCAAGTTTCGCAAGTGCATGCGACGCTGCGATCTTCATCTCATCGTTGATTGCCGTTGCCCGTACATCCAACGCACCGCGAAAAATAAATGGAAAACCGAGCACATTGTTGACTTGATTCGGATAATCGGACCGCCCCGTTGCCATGATGAGGTCATCGCGGACGCTGAGAGCATCTTCGTAGGAGATTTCCGGGTCGGGGTTTGCCATCGCGAAGACGATCGGCTTGTCCGCCATCGACTTCACCATTTCTTTCGTCACGATGCCTTTCACCGAGACGCCGCAGAAAACATCGGCACCCTTCATTGCATCGGCGAGCGTACGCGCATTCGTGTCGGCAGCGAAATACTCCTTGTATTTGTTCATCCCTTCTGTACGGCCTTTGAAGATCACGCCTTTTGTATCGACAAATAGAATGTTCTCGTGCCGCACGCCAAGTTTCTCGTACAATCGGGCGCATGCCATACCCGCAGCTCCGGCACCGCTGAAGACAACCTTCACTTTGTCAATTTTTTTTCCGACAACTTCCAGTGCGTTTACTAAAGCAGCCCCGCTGATGATCGCCGTCCCGTGCTGATCATCGTGGAAAACGGGGATGTTCATCACTTTCTTCAGCTCTTCTTCGATGTAAAAGCATTCCGGGGCTTTGATGTCCTCAAGATTGATCCCGCCGAACGTGGGCTCCAACATCTGCACAGCTTTTATAATGTCATCGGGGTTGTGGGAATTCAATTCAATGTCGAAGACGTCAATATCCGCAAATCGTTTGAAAAGCACTCCCTTCCCTTCCATCACCGGTTTTCCGGCGAGCGGCCCAATATCCCCGAGTCCGAGAACCGCTGTTCCGTTCGAGACGACTGCGACAAGATTTCCTTTTGCGGTGTAAAGGTAAGCGTCGTCGGGGTTGATTGCGATGTCGCGGCACGGCTCGGCAACGCCGGGGGTGTACGCAAGCGACAAGTCTCTTTGTGTTGCACAGGGCTTTGTGGAAACAACTTCGATTTTCCCCCTTCGTCCCTGTGAATGATAATCTAGTGCATCTTGTTTTCGTATCATGGTAGTTCTCCTTACAACATTTAAATCGGTTTCATGGTATGTGGAGTAGGAGTCGTTTAGTTCCATAAGGGAATGCGCAGACTCGCGCGCATTTCGGTCGTCGGCTGGAGATTCGGGCTGACTTCAAAATTATAGAGGCTTGCATCGACGTACGCATCGAGCAAATTGACGACATACTCGATGGCAAGGTACCAGGCAAACGTATCGCGCTGATTGTGATAAAAATTCCGTCCGTTGACCATTAAGTTTTGATCACCCTGTGGATTGGCTGGAGTGACCGATGCCAAGTACTCTCTACTGTCCTGCTGGTACAGCTTGTTTTGTTGATTGTACACTGAAATAAAATAATATCCAACTCCCCAGATGATCGGCGCTTTCCAGTATGAGCCGTTGTAAATCTGTCCTGCTCCCGGAAGAACAAGCGACGCTAACAACGCTGCCGTCGTCGACTTCCCAGGTCTCCTCGTCGTGTCTGTACTGAAGCCCATTTTGGCAACAGCCGAATCTTCGTTAAAAACGTGAATAACCGAATCGGGGAGTGCTACAATTCGAAGAGGAGTTGCGATCGGCTGTTCATAGTGAGGAGATACCTGCGCGCGTACGGCAGGCAAAACAAAAAACCAGAGCAGAATAAAATAGCCAAACGGTTTCAAAGAAAATCCCTGATGTAGGAATTGAGGGGAGAAAAACTTCACATCATCCCAATCTCTTTATGCTGGTTGCTTACGTCGCGCATCAAAGTTACCGACTACGAACACGAAAGTTCTTATTCACAAGAGTGAATGCTTTTTTCCATATAGAATGCCTTGGCATCAATCACCAGAAATAGATTCTCTTCGTGCACTTCGTGAACTTAGTGGACAATTCAATGGTACAGCAACATTAGCTGGTTAATAAATTACTGCAATCACTTCAATTTCCACTATCACATCTTTCGGCAGGCGGGCGACTTCGACGGTACTGCGTGCGGGGGAAGCTTCACCAAAATATTTTCCGTAGACTTCATTCATCGCACCGAAGTCGTTCATGTTTTTCAGGAAGACTGTCGTTTTCACAACGTGGGCAAAATCCGAGTGGCTTGCGGTGAGTATGGCTTTAATATTTTCGCAGACCTGCTTTGTCTGTTCGGCAGCCGAGGTGCCGACGATTTGTCCCGTTTTTGGGTCAAGCGCGATTTGCCCGGCCGTAAACAACAGTTGTCCCTGCACGGCAACCGCCTGGTTATACGGACCGATCGGAACCGGAGCATTTTCAGTTTTGATGATTGTTTTCATTGTTCGTGCCCATTCCATGATTGGCCGGTGCACTGTCTGTGCCAGCCGTAAATGTGAAATTTATTTTTCCAGCAGATCCAACAGTCTGTCCAGGTCTCCGGAATTGTAGTACTCAATCACAATTTCTCCGCCGCCGCCTTGCTGCTTGCGAATTGTTACTTTGGTACCGAATGATTGGCGCAGGCGCGTCTCGATGCTTTGGAAACTGCCGTCGGAGCGTCCTGATGACGGTGAATGGCTTTTCTTCTCCGGTTTTTTGCCGAAATCTCTGACCAGAGTTTCAACGTTTCGGACCGACAAACCATGTTTCACAATCCGCTCGTGCATCCGGAGCTGGATCTTTTCGTCCGGAAGAGCGATGAGCGCACGTGCGTGTCCCATCGATATTTCATCTTTGCGAAGGGACTCCTTAATCCTTTCCGGCAGCTTTAACAGCCGCAGAAAATTCGTCACTGTCGTTCTGTCCTTGCCGATTTTTTGCGCAACTTCTTCTTGCGTCAGCCTGCATTCGTCGATCAGCCGCTGATAGGAAACGGCAATTTCGAGAGGGTTCAAATGCTCGCGCTGCAAATTTTCTACCAGCGCAAGTTCCAGCATTTCTTCGTCGGATGAAACCTTTATGATGTACGCCGGAATCGTTTTTAACCCGGCTTCCTGCGAAGCGCGAATTCGACGCTCGCCGGATATAAGTTCGTAATTCCCTTCAGCCACACGGCGCACGGTAACGGGCTGTATAACCCCCTTCTCCATGATCGAGCGCTTTAGTTCATTCAACGATTCCGGGTCAAAGTTGAGGCGCGGCTGATACGGGTTGGGACGAACTTTCGAAACCTCTACGGCAACGATGACGTTGTCCAGTCCTTCATCGTTAGGAAGAGTCCCGGGAGAGATCGGTTCCTCACGCAGCGGTGCACGTGGAATGAGTGCATTCAGCCCTTTGCCTAACACAGATTTTGGTTTGTGAATATCGGCCATAGCGGGTCGCAGCTGTTACGATTGTGAGGAGGTGCGATTTGGAATTTCTGAATGAGGGGGCAGCGGCTGCACAACAGATGAGACCGGGGCCGCAGTATATGCAGCGCGAACGGGAGATGACGCGGCCGCGCGCTGGTTGCGTTTTAATACTTCTTGTGCAAGATCAATGTAGTTTCTCGTACCCGATGAAAGGGCGTCGTAGAGGAGAATCGGTTTGCCGAAACTCGGCGCTTCACTGAGCCTGACGTTCCGCGAAATGACCGTTGAAAATACTTTCTCGCCGAAGTATTTTTTGACCTCGTCGACGATCTGGTCGGAAAGGCGAAGGCGGGAATCAAACATCGTCATCAACACCCCTTCAATATCGAGAGGCGGATTGAGGTTTTTCTTCACCATATTAATGGTGTTCAACAATTGTCCCAATCCTTCAAGCGCGTAATACTCGCACTGCACGGGAATCAGGACCGCGTCGGCAGCCGTCAGAGCGTTAAGCGTGATGAGTCCGAGCGATGGAGGACAATCGATAATGATGTATTCGTACGCAGACCGGATGGACTCAAGCGCAACTCTCATCTTCTTCTCGCGGCTTGCCTCGTTCACCATTTCAATTTCGGCTCCGACAAGATTGATGTGCGAAGGAAGCAGGGAAAGAAAAGGCATCGATGTTTTGACGACCGCATCTGCCGCTTCAATTTCCCCGATCAATACTTCATACATTGTTTTGTCTAAGGTTTTACTTTCGACGCCGACGCCGCTTGTTGCGTTCGCTTGCGGATCCGTATCCACGAGCAGTGTTGCGTGTTCTGCAACAGAGATGGAGGCCGCAAGGTTCACCGCCGTCGTGGTCTTTCCCACGCCTCCTTTTTGATTCGCTATCGCAATGATTTTTCCCATTACAATACAACCATCCTGGTGGAAACCAACAACGTGATGATGCCGAGTGCCAGGTTTGTCCGACGTCTTTTCAACATTTTTTGGTGCTGCATCATGAGATCATCCCGAGCACCGTCGGCCGGAGCCACAGCGACTATCGATTCCATTTTTTTTACGATCCTCGTTCCTGAGATCGCAACCCCGATCATGAGGACATACAAGCATTCTTTGGCGAGAAGAAGGTAGTCCCACTCACCGCGGTACTGGCCAAACACAAACCGAGGGCTAAAAAGCATTAACAGCACACCGGTAATTGCGGTCGTCCATACACACATCCAGACAAAACCTGTGAACCGTCTCTCTATCCTGATATACTGAAGGGACGTTGTCAATTCCTCATATCGGAAAACAGGATAAAGAATTCCCCCCATGTACAATAGCCCCCCCAGCCACACTACCGCAGAGAAAATATGCATACTGCGGGTCGCCCACATCATGAATTCCATAGTTGAATGGCCAAAATGGGTTGCCCTTTCAGCACACCTTTAAGTGCCAGCTATTAACTCAATATAATTCTTTTTGAAAACTGATGCAATGAAAAGTAGTGGCACAATTTGGCCTTTTCAAGAAGATGTCGAACATCTTACATTAAAAATGGTGTTTATTCGAAAAACCAGCCAAACCTAATCAACAAGACGTACGGCGTCTCGTTAAAACGTATTACTTCTCAGTGAAATTGCTTCCGCCGCTTCCAATTCAAGTCTTATAAAAGGATAATTGAAACATTTGTTTATCGGCGTTGGCGGCGTCATGACGACAATGGAGAGGGTCGACGTGAGGAAATATCCGGCGGGAGAGTGAAAGTGCTTATTCCAAAACATCACTGTCTCTAATTTTGTATCCTCGTAAAAACTCTTCTACACTCATCCTCTTCTTCCCTTCTTGTTGAATTTCCAAAACGGAAATCGTGCCGCTCCCAGTTGCAACATATAATTTGCTTCCTGAAATTTTGATCCTCCCCGCTTCCGGATTCTGAATCCTGAATTCTGATTTCTCACTCCTATAAATCTTCAGCATTGTTCCGTCGTGCGTCGTCCATGCGGCAGGATACGGCGAAAGTCCCCGAATGAAATTATGAACGGCCGCCGGCGGCGTATTCCAGTCAATTCGACAATCGTTTTTGAATATCTTCGGCGCGGGGGATGACAGCGAATCATCCTGTTGACGGGGGTGCGTTTTTCCCAATTCGATCAAACGGACAGTTTGCAGAACAATCTCCGCTCCGACGTCCGAAAGCGTATCGTGTAATTCCCCGGCAGTCATCGATTCGGGAATTGCCACACGCGCTTGAAGAATGATATTCCCCGTGTCGACTTTTTCCCGAAGGAAAAATGTTGTAACGCCCGATTCTTTTTCTCCGTTGATAATGGCCCAGTTAATCGGCGCGGCGCCGCGATACTTCGGAAGCAGAGATGCGTGCAAGTTGAACGCCCCTCTTGTTGGAATTGAAAACGCTTGCGGCGGCAATATTCGAAATGCAACAACGACAAACAGATCAGGAAGGAGCGATGCGAGGGATGAGATGAAATCCGCACTGTGTAACGACTCCGGCTGAAACAATGATAACGAATGTTTCAGGGCAAACTCTTTCACTGGCGTGAACGAAACTTGCTGCCCTCGGCCCCGGGGCTTGTCAGGGGCTGTAACAACTGCGGCAATCGGATAATTATTTTTTAGGAGAATTTCAAGACTCGGAACGGCAAAGCCCGGAGTCCCCATGAAAACAATGTTCATTTTTTTGTCTTAGGCTTTTCATCCTTCGGCAGCACGACTTCGTACTTTTGCTCGAAATCTCCTTTGGAGATTTTCTTCAACTTGCTCCTCAGCAACGCGCGTTTGGCGGAACTCAAATGGTCTGTAATGAGAATGCCGTTCAAATGGTCAATCTCATGCTGCAACACTCGTCCGAGCATCCCCGAAGCTTCAATCCTCTGCTCACGTAAATTGGCGTCGTGGAATTTCACCGTAACTTTCTCCGGGCGGTTCACAACGTCGCGTATTTCCGGCAGGCTCAAACACCCCTCTTCCATTTCCCATTCGCCTTCCTCTTCGATAATTTGCGGATTGATGACAGCCATCGGTTTCGTCTCTTTGTATTCTTCCATGTCGGAAAGGTCGACAACGAGAATTTGTTCCAAAACGCCGACCTGATTTGCCGCAAGTCCGATGCCGTTCGAGGAGTGCATCGTTTCAAACATATCCTGAATCAGCTTAATGGTCTTGTCAGAAATTTCCTTGACCGGCTTGGCTTTTTTCTTCAGGGCTTCGGTGCCGTAAACGTAGATTGGTAACGCTGCCATAAGGTTTTAGGGTAATGGTATTGGCTGTTGGCTGTTGGCTGTTAAAAAAAAGTGGTTTTTCCTTCTGAATTCTGTTTACTGAATTCTCTATTCAATAATTCTTCTCGATTCGGTATACCGTTTCTTATAGTACGAACTTTCGATCGAAGAAATTGTGACTCCAAACGCCTCGCTCGCATGCGCGAACAGGTCATCCCCGATATAAATGCCTACGTGCGACGGATTCGCTCCCGTCGTATTAAAGAACATAAGGTCGCCGAACTTAAGATCTTCGAAGGAAACGGGTGTTCCTTCCTTAACCTGATCGGCAGCCGTGCGCTGTAATTGTACGTTCTCCGATTGATCATAGACAGCACTTGTAAAGGCAGAGCAGTCTATCCCGGATTTGGAATCGCCGCCGTAGGCATACGGCGTCCCGAGATATGCAAGGATCACGTCCATCATTTTCTGGTCGTTAATTTTATCCGCCGGCGCCTTCGCACCGGAGAGCGGTACCGCCGAGTGCGAGTTGCTCACCGGCGGCGGAGTTGCCGATGACGCCGGTTTTGCGCTGGAGAACCGGGCAACAACCTGTTTCACATCCACCTTGTGGTCGTCTTCTTTCTTTTCTTCCTCAATATGCTTCGAACTGAACCGCGGACCGTTGTTTTTCTTTTCCGGCTTCCCGCTCTGCTGCGAAGCATCATGGCTGACAAACCGCGGAGACGAAGCGCCGCAGCCGGCCATGAACAAGCAAAGAAGAAAAAAGACGAAAATTTTCATTTGCGTACAAATGTACGTGATTCAAACTTATTTGCAACCGGCGCCTCTTTTTCACAACAAAAAAGCTCCTCGGAAAAGGAGCTTTTTCAATATTATCCAACAGCCCGCCGCCTCTTACCCCAGGTACGCACGAAGATTTTTGCTGCGCGACGCATGCCGCAGACGGCGAATTGCTTTCTCCTTGATCTGGCGTACGCGCTCCCGCGTCAGATTGAATTTCTCGCCGATCTCTTCGAGAGTCAGAGAGTGTTCACGCTGCAAGCCGAAGTAGAGACGAATCACTTCTGCTTCACGGTCGCTCAACGTCGCAAGAGCCCGCTGCACTTCTTCTTTCAGCGACTCATCCATCAAGATGCTGTCGGGTGCAGGCTGGCGTTCATCCTGGATGACGTCGAGCAGACGATTGTCTTCGCCTTGTGCGAACGGCGCGTCCATCGAGAGGTGCCGTCCGGAAATTTTCAGCGTATCGGCAACTTCGAACAGCGACATGTCGAGTTCTTCGGCAAGTTCGCTCGCGCTCGGTTCGCGTTCGAATTCCTGTTCAAGGCTGCTGAAGGCTTTGCCGATTTTGTTCAGCGCGCCGACTCGGTTGAGCGGCAATCGCACAATACGCGACTGCTCGGCCAGCGCCTGAAGAATCGACTGGCGGATCCACCACACCGCGTACGAAATAAATTTGAAGCCGCGCGTTTCATCAAAACGCTTTCGCGGCTTTGATAAGCCCAAGATTCCCTTCGTTGATCAAATCGCCGAGCGACAATCCTTGATTTTGATATTGCTTTGCCACGCTTACCACAAATCGGAGATTTGCCTTCGTCAGCTTCTCAAGAGATTTCTGGTCGCCTTTTTTAATGCGCTGCGCGAGGTCGATCTCTTGCTCGGGGGTCAGCAAATCAACTTTGCCGATCTCCTGCAAATACTTATCGAGAGATTGGCTTTCCCGATTTGTGTATTGTTTTGTAATCTTAACCATCCTTACATCACCTCATTTTCAAAAACTATTTCTGAAGGTCAATCCTGTCGACAATGCCGACAATGCTGGCATCGACAGGCGCCATGTCAACCGGAAGGGGAATCACCGCTTCGGCTGCCGTTATATAGAACACCGTTTCCCCTGCCCCCGCTCCCACCGTATCGACGGCGACAATCGGCGGGCCGAAATTTTTCCGTTCTGCTGAGATCGGCTGAATACACTGAAGCGTGAAGCTCTTCACATGCTCGTCCTTCCGTGTCGCCCAGACTGTTCCGATGACCTTTGCTAGAAACATACGAGTTCTTCTGCTGAAAAGTTCTCTACTTTTCCGTTACGTCAAGTTTGTCGACAATCGCCATAATGACCGCATCGACGGGCTTGTTCTTGGTAACGATCGTTTGCCGCGCCGAACTCCCCGTAGCGACCAGGACGATATCTCCCACTCCCGCTTGCACGGTATCCACAGCCACAACAAACGCCTCCTTTAATGCATAGTCAAGGTCGATATGGCGAACGATCTGCAAAGAGACTCCGACCAAGGCTTCATCCTTCTTAGTCGCCCAAACCGTACCGATAACTTTTCCAAGTATCATGACGCACAATCCTGAGTAATTATTTGATGCCAAGAATTTTCGGCTTCAGGTACCGAGGCAATTTTTCCGCACGGGATCATCCTCAATTGTTTGATGCCTGAAAACCGTTGCGGGTTCAAGGTCAGGATCGGCAGTTTGCTTTCTCTGCACACGCCCGCGATCAAGACCGGCAGATCTCCTATCTTTTTCGATTTGGTATTCGAAAAGATTCTTCCGATAGCTTTCGCGCTTTTCGCATTGAGACCAAGCACTTTCATTGCGCTCATTGCATCGTCTACGGCTTGAATTTCTTTTTCCGAACGCGCTGCGGAAAATGCCTCGATTGCATTGAATACTGTGGTGTAGCAAAAGAACACGTTCATAGCTTTCCGAAGATACGAAGATCCTTCGCGATGGACGAGATGTTCAAGAAGCACATCGGTGTCGACAACGATCTTTTGACCGTTCACGCTGCGAAACCTTTCACACGCCTTCTGAAAGCGCTGTTGTCCGAAAGCGTTCCCTCGGACGACAGGAACTTCACAACATGTTCCCGGTCTTCAAACTGAACTTTGCCGATGCGTTCAATCTCTTCATCCGTTACCTTCCGCGCCGTCAACTCTTTCGAAAGAACGCCCCCTACAATTCGGACCGTTACTTTTGAGCCGCGCGGCAGAGAAAGCTCGGAGGCCACTGGACGGGAGAAATGGACTCTTCCATCGCCGTCAACCTCTGCTTCAAACTCGACACTGTGCTTTGCTTTTTCCATTACACATTCAACGAATCATGTTGAGAAAACTTGTTCCCGCCAGCATCCGGGCATCGACGCCGAAATATTCCGCGATGGTTTTTCCCGCATCGGCAAATGTTTTCCTCACACCGAGATTTACGCCCTTCTTTCCATTAACGGAATATGTGAGAAGCGGAACATACTCCCGCGAATGGTCGGTACTCTTGTCGGTCGGGTCGTTGCCGTGGTCGGCAGTAATCATCAAAATATCTTCTCCGTTAACCGTCCCGAAAATCCTCGGCAGATGCTTGTCGAAAAATTCGATTGCGCCGGCCATTCCCTTTGCATCCTGCCGGTGTCCGTAGAGCATATCGAAGTCCACAAGGTTCGTCATGATAAAGCCTTGTTTCATTGCGGATGATTGTTTGACGATTTCCTCAATTCCTTCAGCGTTCGAATGAGTATGGATTTTTTCTCTCAGTCCCCTGCCCGAAAACAAGTCGTCGATCTTTCCGATAGCAACCGTCGGGATATCATTGTTAAAGAGAAGGTCAAGCGCTGTTGAACCGGGCGCTTGCAGCGAAAAATCCCTGCGGTTCGCCGTACGAACATACTTGCCGCTCGTTCCGATGAACGGCCGTGCAATCACCCGGCCTACCGCATGTTTCCCGACCATCACTTCGTCGCGGGCAATCCGGCATATTCGGTATAAATCGTCCAAAGGAATAACATTTTCGTGCGCCGCAATTTGAAAAACAGAATCGCCCGACGTGTAAACGATCGGAAAACCGGTACGTACATGTTCATCGCCAAGTTCTTCTATGATTTGCGTTCCGGAGGCAGGCCTGTTTCCCAGAACACCGCGCGTCCTCGTCGCTGAGATGAATTTTTCAATCATCTCACCGGGAAACCCTTTCGGATAGTATGGAAAATCCTTTGTGATGATAATTCCTGCAATCTCCCAATGTCCGGTTGTGCTGTCCTTCCCCCGAGATGCTTCCTGCATTTTACCGAAACAACCCTCCGGCTTTGGTACCGGTGATACGCCCAGAATAGGCCCAATGTTCCCCAGTCCGAGCCTTTGCATATTGGGAAGATCAAGCCCGCCTACCGCTTCCGCAGTGTGGCCGAGCGTATTCGATCCCGCATCGCCGTATGCTGCGGCATCCGGCGCTTCACCGATGCCGAGGCTATCCAGAACGATGAAAACGATTTTGCCGGGCACACTCAATTACGCGTAGACTTCCTTTTCATTGCACTTGCAAACTTGAACGAGCGAACGATTGAATCGATGCGATCCAATTTCTGTCTTCACAGAGTGGATGTACGCTGTCGGGACTTTCATCGCCCCGCATTTCGGGCATTTCGTCCCTTTTTCAGCGCCGGCCTTTTTTACCTTCTCTGCGAAATCTTGTTGCTTTGCCATTGTATCCTCAAATTAGAATAGTTTATTGACTTCTTTTTTACAGAATTTCTTCTAAAACACTCTCACGATATTTCCGCCTGCTTCTTTCGCTTTCTCCAGAACTTGTGTTGCATTGGAAATGCACACGTTGGAATCCATCCCTTCGGCCGCCCCGCAAATTCCGACAGTCACGGTCGCCGAAAACGTCTTTTGCTCAAACGACACGACCGAACTGGCAATCGCCGAACGGAGTTTCTCTGCCCACAGATATGCGTCATTCGACGTCGTCTTCACCAGCACAACTCCGAAGATCGATTGGTCAAACCGGCCGATAAGATCGTACGAACGAATGCTGGAACGAAGAATCGATGCGACTCTTGCGACAGCAGCATCACCTCCCGCTTTTCCGTATCGAGACGTAATGTCGCTCAGCGATGAAACCGCAAACAACAACAGCGACACATCGGAACCGTCGTCATCTGCACGCTGCAATTCTTCAGACAGACGCTGCAGGAAATATTTTTTGGACACTGTCCCCGTGCTTTCATCAACAATGACAAATTCTTTGATGATATCGTTCGCTTCATGAAGCTCGAATGCTATTCCAGCCACGGAGGTCAACAACGATGCCGATGAAATCTCTTTCGCGCCGTATGCATTTTTCTCCCGGCACTCAAGCGTCAGCGCACCGTAACACTTGTTTGCCGAAGCGATAGGAATTGCGGCGAACGAACCCACCCGCGCCATGCCGAGAGCGGCTTCATTCAGCATAAATCTCGGCTCGGATGTTTTCGATAAATCATCGACTTCCTGAACAGCGTTGTTCTTGATTGCCTTTCCGGCTATACTTGAATGAAAATCAAGGAGTTGCTTTGCAACCACATAACGATGGTTGTGCCGTGTTCTGACGTTCGCGATGACCCATTGCTTCTGGGAACCGTCAAACAGGATCAAGGTGAGAGCATCCCACGGAACGAGCATAGAGACTTCTTCCGCCAATGCGTTCCCGATATCCGGGATTTCCGATTCGCCGAATGCTTTTGCGCGAAACCGCATTTCGGTTTTCAATACTTCGCTCTCGCTCATCAAATCATATTTCTCGGTCGAACTTCTCAACACCGCTGAAAGCATTTTCGTAAATTTCGCAAGCAGAGTAACCGTTTCTGGGCCGTACGCATCGTCTGCTTTACTGTCGATGGCGAGCACCGCAATCGGCAGCAGATCTCCGTCGCGGCGTGGATAAAAAACAGGAACGCCGATAAACGATTTTATTTCCTCCAGGCTCGTGTAATACGGAACAATGTCCCGTTCTGCGTTGGCTGCAATCTGATTCAGAATCTCCGGCGCTCCGGACAGAGCAATCTGACTGACAATATCGTTGCCGATCGGCAATTTCCTCGATGTCGAAAATGACGGGCTGTCCGTCAATTTGCTTTCGAGGACAAGCTGCCGGGCTTCGCGGTTGACCCAGAAGAACGAAACGGAGTTGGCAAAGACAACTTCTTTAATCACCGACAACATTTTTTGCAGGAGAAGATTAAACTCGGTTTTCGGTTCCTGCTGGCTTCCTTCCATCATGCTCTGTCCGTCATCGACAAAGTCCGATGGAGAGTATATAATCGCCTCGCGAGCCCGTTGAACCGGCTCTTCAAAGTGAATTTTCTTCTCTTCAACTTCGGCCCGTTGTTCAACCATAACAAATGAGGGGATCACGTCGCTCTTCCCTTCATCATCCTGCTCCTTCAACTTTCTGATCGTTCAATCCGGATGTCAACGGCATGAAACTTTTCTCGTCTTCCCCTACGGGCTCATCCGTTACTGCGTCATCGTCATCCGACTTCCCATTTTTTTTCCCGCGCAGTGAATCGATAACATAGTACGCCGCAATTCCCGTTATGACAAAACAGAATATCTTCGTCAGAATTGCGCCCGACCACAATCCCAAAAAAAACAGAAGGACTCCGATGCCAGCAACAACGCCATCTTGAAGTGAAATCTTAGAAAAGCCGCTTTGAAAGGCGATTCCCCGCATTTTTTCCGGCATTCTGAGTCCTAAGGTTAACAGAAATCGCGTAAAGTGTATAAATTTATCCAATTCCGGCGCGAAAGTCAAGACAAATAGGCTTAAGGCAGCAGACGATTTGCCCTCACTCAAAAAACCTGTCGGCCACCATAACCGAGAAATCGCGGTATATTGAAATATTTGCTATGGTCAATCAAGAAGATGTCCCGCAGATGCACTAGTGTAATACTCCGCGGTGGATGCCAGCTTTTCGCTGGCATGATATTTTATTTTTAGTTACGCATACCCAAACTAAGACACTACCCGGTTGAAGGACAAGTTTTTTTTGTGTACCTATTCGTTATAGATTTTGATCCCTCTTTTCATTAACCATCTCTTTCCTATGAAAGCAGTAATCATGTCCGGCGGATTTGGGACAAGGCTCCGCCCCCTCACATGCAACATCCCGAAACCGATGGTCCCGATGATGAACAAGCCGATGATGCAGCACATTGTCAGCTTATTGAAGAGGCACGGTATCACCGACATTGTCTCAACTCTTTTTTATCAACCTGAAAGCATCACGTCGTTCTTTGGTGATGGTTCGCTCTTCGGGATCACAATGCAATATCGGAAGGCGGAAGCCGACTACGGAACGGCTGGAAGTGTCCGCAATGCTGCGGATTTTCTCGATGAACGATTCATCGTTATCAGCGGCGATGTATTGACAGATTTCGATCTCTCAAAAGCAATAGCATTCCACGAAAAGAAGAAAGCGAAAGCGACGCTTGTCCTTACGCGCGCAAAGAATCCTCTGCAATTCGGCGTCGTCATCACGAACAGCGAAGGAAAAATCACCCGCTTTCTGGAAAAACCTTCCTGGGGAGAAGTCTTTAGCGACACGATCAACACTGGCATTTACATCATTGAGCCCGATGTGCTTCAGCGGATTCCATTCCAGCAGGATTTTGATTTCAGCAAGAATCTCTTCCCCATGCTGCTTGAGGAGGATGCCGGATTGTACGGGTACATCTCGGACGGCTACTGGCGCGACGTCGGCAATTTGAACGAATACCAGGAAGCCCATCTTGACGCACTGGACGGCCTGGTGCAAATCGACTTCGAGGGGAAAAAAACGGGAAACTGCTATGTCGGCGAGAAATCGACCGTTCTTACAGCACCGGAAAATCTGCAGGGCACAGTGTTGATTGGCAACGATTGCATGATCGGTGCGCAAGTAAAAATTATCAGGTCCGTCATCGGCAATAACTGCATTGTTGAAGACGGTGCGGTGATCCGCGACTCAATTATCTGGGAGAAAAGCAAAATTGGAAGACGTGCCGAGCTTTCATCGTGCGTGCTCGGAAGGAAATCAGAGATCGGCGAGTCCGCCCGTATCGATGACAACGTCTTCATCGGCGACATGTGTGTCATCGGAAAAGAGAGCAGGCTCGCTTCGAACATTAAGCTCTGGCCCGAAAAAGTCGTGGAGGACGGAGCTATTCTCACGCGAAGCCTCGTGTGGGAGGATAAGTGGCTCCGTGAACTCTTCAGCGATTCGCGAATCACCGGCCTTTCGAACATTGAAATGAACCCGGAATTCGGCGCGAAACTCGGCACGGCATTCGGCGCGTTTGTTGGGAAAGGTAAAGCCGTCCTTACAAGCCGAGACTCGGACAACGTCTCCCGGATGATCAACCGTTCGATCATGTGCGGATTGATGTCCGCAGGAGTCGACACCAACGACCTGCGCGCAACGTCAATCCCGATTCTCCGGCATGAGCTTCGCGGTGAAAAAAACGCAGGCGGAATCCACGTTCGAAAATCTCCCTTCGATAAAAATCTGACGGACATTATTTTCTTCGACCATAACGGAAAAGATTTGCCGTCGAATAAAACGAAAGCCGTTGAGCGGCTCTTCTTCGGAGAGGATTTTCCGCGAGCGAGCTATAAAAGCGTCGGAGGGATCAGCTTCCCCGAACGGGCGCAGGAAAGTTATATCGAAAAATTTCTCTCAACTATCAACACGGCCGCCATTTCACAGGCACGGTTTAAGCTGGTGATCGATTATTCCAACGGCGTTGCATCGACAATTTTCCCGAACATTCTCGGCTCGCTCCAATGTCAAGCGCTTGCATTGAATGCGTATCTCGACCCCAAAAAATTGACCCGCGATAAAGTGGAATTCGATGCGGCAGTCGCTCAACTCTCCCACATTGTCACTTCGCTCGGATACGACATCGGTTTCTTGATCGATGCTGGAGCGGAAAAAATCTTCGTCGTTGATGAAAACGGTAATTTCGTCAAGAACGACAGGCTGTTGACGCTGATAACGTCCCTGTACCTGAGCGTAAACCCGGAAACAAAAAAAATTGCCGTGCCCATTACGGCCTCGGCTGAAATTGATTTGATCGTCGAAGGAAAAGGTATTGAAGTGGTCAAAACGCGGGACAGCCATCTCTCGTTAATGGAAGCGTCAACTTCAAAAGATGTACAGTTTGTTGGAGGGACAAAAGGGGGATTCATTTTCCCCGATTTTCTCTTTGCTAGCGACGGTATGTACAGCGTCGCAAAAATTTTGGAAATGATGGCCCTCGCAGGAAAGCGCTTCGGAGTTTTGGAAAAGGAAGTCCCTGCGCTTCATCTTATGAAACGGAGCGTCCACTGCCCCTGGGATCGAAAGGGAAAAGTCATGCGCCATATGATGCACGATACAGAGGGGATGCATCGCATTCTTGTCGACGGAATAAAAATTATCTTCGAAAACGATGCAGCGTCGACTTCGGTTTTGATGCGGCCGGACAAAGCTGAACCGCTGTTCCATGTTTCCGCCGAATCGACGGTAAAAGACACCGCGTTATCACTCCTGAACAAGTATGAAGAAAAAATCCTGAGTTGGAGAGACATGAACGAGTCATGACGGCGGATGAGCGCCGCTCTTCTTCTAGCCGTCGAACACCTTATCCGAGAAATCGCGATATGTTGAAACATTTAGTAAGGCAAACCGAGAAGGTGTCCGACAGCCCCCAAACCTTTCTGCTACCAATGGGGTTCTTCGCTTTACATTTTAACGCTAAAAGCGTATATTGGCAATCAAGTTTTATGGATTAGGAGAATGTTTCGAACATGAAAATTAGCGACATCCTCGATGAATCGTCGATCAGGACTCAATTGGCAGGCAACACCAAAAATGATATCATTTTGGCAATGATCGACATCGTCGCTGCTTCTAAAAAAGTCCTCAACAAAGAAAAAGTAAAGGAAGCGATTTTTGAGCGGGAGAAGATCATGTCGACCGGTGTCGGGAACGGATTTGCAATTCCGCACGGCAAGACCGATGCCGTTTCCGACATCGTAGCGGCATTTGCAGTCACCGCCACACCGATAGACTACCAATCGCTCGACGAGCAGCCCGTCCGCCTGGTGTTCCTTCTCGTCGGCAAGGATAGCATGGTCGGGCCGCACATTAAATTGTTAAGCCGTATCTCGCGGCTGATGAACAAGGAAGAGTTTCGGAAAAAATTATTGTCCGCCGCTTCTCCGAAAGAAGTTCTCGAAATCTTCCGGACTGAGGAAGCGACGTACTTCGATAACTGATCCCGTTGAGCATACTACTATTAATAGTCCAGCCACACATCCGTTGACCGTTTTTCACCCCCGCATCAGAATCGTTTTTACGCATCGAGGGACAATAATATTTCAGACCGCTCCCTATCGAAGTGATTTTTCCCTTCTGGCAGGCACACGCGGCAGCTCATTCCAACGACGAGTAGCATCGTGACATTCAAATCGATTCGAGGCACAAAAGACATCCTTCCCGCCGAAACGGCGCGCTGGCAATATGTCGAGTCGGCGATCCGCAGAGTTTTTCACCGCTTCAACTATAAAGAAATTCGTACTCCCCTTTTTGAGCAAACTCCCCTTTTTGCGCGGAGTATCGGGGAATTGACGGACATCGTGGGGAAAGAAATGTACACATTCACCGACAGGAGCGACGAAAGCATTACCCTAAGACCTGAGGGGACTGCCTCGGTTATTCGAGCGTATATACAAAATAATTTGGGTGAAGCGCAACCGTTGGTCAAAGTGTATTACATCGGCCCGATGTTCCGACAGGAGCGGCCGCAAGCAGGACGGCTGCGCCAGTTTCATCAATTCGGCGCCGAAGCGATCGGTTCGCCCCAGCCTGAAGTGGATGCTGAGATCATTGCAATGACGATCCACATCTATGAAGAACTTTCATTAACAGAATATTCCCTGAAGATAAATTCGGTGGGGTGCGAAAAGTGCCGCCCTCATTATCGCGAAGTCCTGCAGACAGAGCTTCGAACAATCGCCCCGCAGCTCTCCCCCGACAGTCAGCGGCGCATCGAGGATAATCCGATGCGCGTCCTCGATTCAAAAAATGAGAACGACCAGAAGCTCACTGCCGCAATGCCGGTGATAACAGACTTCTTGTGTGCGGAATGCGCCGGACATTTCGAGGATGTGAAAAAGTATCTCCACGCATTCAATATTTCCTTTGCTGTGGATAGGCGGTTAGTGCGCGGGCTGGATTATTATACGAAAACCGCTTTCGAATTGACGAGCACGGCTCTTGGTTCGCAAGACGCCCTCGCCGGCGGGGGACGGTACGATCTATTGACGCATGAACTCGGAGGCAAAGCAACGCCCGGTGTCGGATTCGCAGCAGGCATCGAACGGCTCATGATGGTGCTGGAAAAAAAAGGCTCCGTAATAAACATCGATATCAAGCCTGTGCTGTATATCGCAGCGGCGGATGACATTTCACGCGATTGGATTATCTCAACGACAATGGAACTTCGCGCAAAAGGAATCGCTGTCGAATCGGATTTTCTCAGGCGGAGCCTAAAAGCCCAAATGCGCGACGCCGACCGGCAGCAGGCTGCTTTCGTCATCGTGGTTGGCCAGCACGAACGTGAATCCGGCAAAGCGGCCTTGAAGAATATGCAGACGGGGGAGCAGAAAGAAATTATTTTGAAAAACATCGCTACGCAGTTTTCTCAGGCGGCAATATAATGTTAAAGAAGACGCGCAAAGGAGGCGAGTACAGAATGCTTATTCAGCCGACGTATGACGAGACGCTGAAGAAAGCAGGAACTTTATTTTTGATCGAGACAGTGAAGCAGTTCAGCAATTTTAGTTATGAGGTCGTGGTGGAAGAAACGCGCGAAGAGAAACGGTTGACATGGGCATTGCACGGACTGCGCGCGCCGGAACTCCTCATGCCGTCATTCGGCGGGGCGCAATTCAAAAAAGTATATTTCGATGTAAAAGGAGCTCAGACTTTCATCCTAAAAAAGATCGACGGGGAAGTGAACGAATTCAAATTAAAAATTTCACCTACTTCTGTTGCTGTTCAGACTATTGCCGGCACACCGTTTGTTTCGGTCTACACAACGGAAGCCTCATTCGAAGAACAACGTCCAAAGGAGATGGAAATTCCGAAGCGCAAGCCGGATATCAAACGGCTGCCGGAACGTTTACCTCAAAGGAAGAAACTCTAATGCATCCGAAACTCTTTGAAATTTTTGGCCTTCCGGTGTACAGCTTCGGCCTGATGCTTGGAACTTCGTTCATCGTTGCGAGTCTTTTATTGACGAGCGAACTGAAGAGAAAGAAACTGGACCCGGAACTCGGCAGCACCATCACACTGATTGCGCTCTTTGCCGGCGTTGCCGGTTCGAAAATATTATACCTCATCGAAAATTGGACTTTCTTTATTGCCGACCCGGTCGGCATGGCGTTCTCACCGGGCGGGCTCACATGGTATGGGGGGTTTCTTCTTGCCGCGTGGCTGATTTACTTCTTTGCAAAAAGTAAGAAGATAAAATTCCTTACGATAGCCGACGCGACATCGCCCGGTTTGCTCTGGGCATACGGCATCGCGCGCATCGGCTGTCATCTTTCAGGAGATGGAGATTACGGATTCCCGACAACGCTCCCATGGGGGACGGACTATTCCAACGGCACGTATCCCCCGTCGCTGGCCTTTAAGAATTTTCCGGAAATAACATCAAAGTTTCCCAACGGAATCGTGCCGGACACCACGCTGTGTCAGCCGACTCCCATTTATGAATTTATTATTTGTACGGTTCTCTTCGCCATCTTGTGGAAGAATCGTGCGAAGATCGTCGGAACCGGACGGATGTTCATGTGGTATCTTGTTGCCGCAGGTTCGGAGCGGTTTACTGTCGAATTCCTCCGTATCAACCCAAGAATACTGCTCGGCCTTTCGGAGGCACAGCTGATTGCTGTCGTGTTGATCCTCTTCGGCGTGTACGGGCTTACGGCAATTCCGGCCGACGGAAAAAATTCTGCGCCATGAAAACCGTAACCCTCATTTCAAAAGACGATTGCCATTTGTGCGATATCGCGAAAAGTGTGATATTGAAAGCTCAAAAGAAAATCGCTTTCGATTTGAAAGAAAAAAAGATCATACCGGGCGACCCGGAGTTCGAAACATATCATGAACGTGTACCGGTGGTATTGATCGATGAGGAATTTGCGTTTCAGTACAAATTCTCGGAACTGCAACTGCTCAAAATACTGGACAAAAAGACTTCTAACTGCTAAGGTGCGAAGAACGCCAGGATGAAAATACTCTCCAAAACACTCGAAGCAGTGGGGATGGCCAGCGTGATGATCGGACTGATCGACGGCATTAATGGAAGCATGTGGCTGGAATTATATTTATTGATTATAGGGCTGGTCATTTTTTTTGCCGGATGGGGTATTGAGAAATCATTAAAGAATAACAAACAGCCTCAGAAAGCGCAATGAACATCATTGCAGGACGAAAACCGGTCATTGAAGCATTGAATGCCGGCACGCCAATCGAAAGAATCTACATCTTGCGCGGGACCCATGGCGAGCCGCTCGATTCAATCAAACGGCTCGCACGGCAGAAAAATATTCTCTGCTCGGAGGCAGACAAACATGTCATCGACAAGTTCTCACGAGATACAAGTTCGCAGGGAGTTGTAGCGATCGTTGGAACCAAAGAGTACACCGACCTGGATGAAATCCTTTCCATTGCGGCGGCGAAGAATGAGAAAGCATTCATTCTTCTGTTTGATGAAATTGAAGACCCTCACAACCTCGGCGCCCTTATTCGGACTGCCGTCTGCCTTGGCGCTCACGGCGGGATCATCCCGAAACATAATGCGGCTCCCGTCAACGAAACCGTCGCCAAGACATCTGCCGGAGCGAGCGCTCATTTTCCTATCGCAAAAGTGACGAACATCGCCGCGATCATTGAAGAACTCAAAGAAAAAGGAATTTGGATCGTCGGCGCCGATGGTAACGCTCAAAAAAGCTTTACCGATGTCGACTATTCTATGCCAATTGCGCTCGTGATCGGAAATGAGGGCAAAGGGATACGACGTCTGGTGAAAGAGAAATGTGATTTTCTTGTCAAGATTCCGATGGCGGGGACGTTCGATTCGCTCAACGCATCCGTCGCGGGGGCATTAATCATGTATGAAGTGTTTCGAAAACGGACAGTTCACTAATTCCCTGCTCCCTGTGATCGTCATGAAGGAAAAAGAAATTGTGGCAGCTTAAACATCGTACCGTGCAAGCAGTGCTCGAACGGAGCGCTCAATTCTACCCGCAACGCGCCGCCCTCTCGTACGCGGACGGAAAACCGATCAACTATGCCGAACTTAAGGCCCAGGTAGACCGCCTCTCTGCATTTCTGCAGGATCAGGGAGTCAGCGAAGGAGACAGGGTCGCGATCGTCGGCGAAAACAGTCCAAATTGGGGAATCGCATTTTTTACCGCGACGACAATGGGAGCCGTCGCCGTACCGATCCTCCCCGACTTCCATACCTCGGAAATTCATCATATCCTTCGCCACTCGGGGAGTAAAGCAGTTTTCGTCTCCGAACGTTACTTCCATAAAATAGAGGACTTTGACCTCGACGATTTCACCGTTGTCGTATTGCTGGATGATTTTTCTATTATCGGCGCCGATACGTCAAAAGCAACGCTGAAGAAACTTCTTGCCGAGGGGGGCAAAGAACTCAAGAAGATCAAGACGATTGTTCTGCGAATCGCTGGAATCCTTCCGCCCCAAATTAAGGAAGACGCTCTCGCATCCATCGTCTATACGTCAGGAACGACGGGTCATTCTAAAGGCGTCATGCTCTCGCACAAAAATTTGGTCGCGGATGCCGTCGCGACAACGGACATCGTCGCTGTAACAGAGGAAGACCGACTACTTTCAATCTTGCCTCTTGCGCACGTCTACGAGTGCACATTGGGACTCATCTTGCCAATCATGAAAGGGGCATCGGTCTACTATTTGCGAAAGCCGCCGACGGCGGCAATAATGGTTCCCGCACTTGCTGCCGTGAAACCGACCATCATGCTCTCGGTCCCGCTGATCATCGAAAAAATGTACAAGTCGCGAATTGCACCGGAAATAAACAAGAAAAAAATCGTACGGTTGCTGTATAAATTCCCTTTCTTAAGGAAGCGCATCAATAAACTGGCGGGGAAGAAACTGCTGGTAATTTTCGGCGGCGCCATGAGAACATTCTGCATCGGCGGAGCGGCGTTATCGTCCGAAGTGGAAAAATTTCTGCGTGAAGCCGATTTTCCTTACGCCGTCGGTTACGGATTGACGGAAACGTCTTCTCTCGTTGCCGGAACAAATTCCAGGCGCACGAGATTCCGTTCAACCGGCCAGGCAATTCCGGGAGTTGAAATTAAAATCGACCACGCCGATCCGAAAACCGGCGAGGGGGAAATACTGGTCCGCGGCGACACGGTCATGCAAGGGTATTATCATGACCCGGAACGGACCGCAGAGGCGTTCTCTGCCGACGGCTGGTTCAGAACCGGCGATCTTGGCGTCATCGGCGATGATAGTTACCTTTATATTAACGGCCGTTTAAAAAATGTAATTGTCGGACCGAGTGGAGAAAATATTTATCTGGAGGCGGTTGAATCCATTGTAAACCGCTCGGACATTGTGCTTGAATCCCTTGTATTTCAAGACGAAGGCTCACTGGCGGCGAGAATTCATCTCGATTATGAAAAGCTGGATCTTGAATTCACGGAAAAGCATCTCAGCGAAACGCAAATCCAAGACCACATCAAGACGATCCTGGAAGATGTGCGAAAACAAGTAAACGAGCAGGTTTCCTCTTTTTCCCGCCTGGGCAAGGTAATCGAGCAAACAGAGCCGTTCGAAAAAACTCCGACCCAAAAAATAAAACGCTACCTTTACAGTAATTAGACTGCTGTAAATAAACTCAACAGAGCCCGAAACCAATGATAATTGGGGAAAGAATGCATTTTTCTATCTTGTCAATAAATATCCGGATGATGGAATCTTGTGAGCGTTTCAGGTGTCTAATTAACGAAGCCAATTGAGGCCGAGAACATCGTGGGGAATTCTCTGCCATTTTACAACAGGTCGACACTGATTCAAAAAGATCACTTCTTGTCGCCAAAATTCTTTTCCCCTCTCACTTCTTAAGGAGTCGCAAGGCCAGTCTGAATTGATACTATAGAATCTTTTGCCGGATTTTATTCAGTTAGGACTTTGCGCCCTTAAGACGTTTTTTCACCCCTTTGTTAACGAGTAGGTTCTCATCGCAGAAAGTTTAGGACTATTCGGCGACGATGGATTTCTCTTCCCCTTCGATCGACACAATAAGAAATACGGAATGTTTGAAATACAGAGCAACATCTTGGCGGATTTGAATTGAATGAGAAGCACTCTCACGATTCCAACGATGGAACCACAATGCATAAACCGACGTTACATGCTACTATGAAATCATTTACCGTGCTTTTCTTCTTTTCCTTCGTTTGTTTCGTTTCTACCTCAAGCATTTCGACCGGTCAAACTAACCATTCGTTCAGCGGCACAATCAAAAGCGCCGAGACAGGGGAAGCACTTATCGGAGCTTCGATCCTTGTCAAAGAGTTAAAAACAGTCGGCGCTTCTACCAATGCGTACGGGTTTTATTCGCTCACAATCCCGGAAGGAACATACACGCTCATTGTCCAATTTATCGGTTTTCGAACGAAGATAGATACGATTACCCTCAAGAAGGATCAGACTATAAATTTTTCTCTCTCGCCCGAGCTTATTAAAGAAGGGGAAGTAGTCGTAACCGCCGAGCGGTCGGATAAAAACGTCACTTCTACAGAAATGGGTTCTAACAGCCTTGAAGTGCACGAGGTGAAATCGATTCCGGTGCTGTTGGGTGAAAAAGATATCCTGAAAACGATTCAATTGCTCCCCGGAATCCAGGCGGCTGGGGAAGGAAGCACAGGCTTTTATGCTCGTGGCGGCGGTATCGATCAAAACCTGATCGTGCTCGATGAAGCGACGGTGTACAATTCTTCGCATCTGCTCGGCTTTTTATCTGTCTTCAATTCCGATGCCGTTAAAGATGTCAAAGTCATTACGGGAGGTATGCCGGCCGAATACGGCGGGCGTCTCTCATCGGTCCTGGATATTCGAACGAATGACGGGAGCACAAAAGAGTTTGAAGGAACGGGGGGAATCGGGCTTCTCGCATCACGCCTTACCATTGACGGGCCGATCGTAAAGGATGAAGGTTCATTCATCATCTCGGCAAGAAGAACCTATGCGGACCTCTTCCTTAGGCTGTCAAGCGATACCTCGATCAACCGGGCGAGTCTTTACTTCTACGATATAAATGCAAAAGCAAATTATTCGCTGGGAGAGAAGGACAAAATATACGCCTCCGGCTATTTTGGAAGAGATAATTTTGATTATCCAAACGTCTTTGGTTTCAATTGGGGGAATGCAACCGGCACGTTGCGGTGGAACCATATTTTCGCTGACAATCTTTTTTGGAATACATCGCTCATCTACAGCGACTACGAGTACACCAACAACGTCACATCCGGAACCGCTCAATTCAACATCACTTCGGGCATACGAGATGAAGACTTCAAGACCGATTTCCAGTACTACATCACTTCCGATAACACGCTAAAGTTTGGCATCAGTTCCATCTACCACACATTCTTGCCCGGGAGCATCACCGCGAGTTCAACAAGCTCGTTCAATTCATTCACCATTGAAAACAGATATGCGTTGGAAAACGCCGCGTATATTTCCGACGAAGTCAACGTTTTCACCGGGCTGAAGCTTAACTACGGTCTGAGGTTTTCAACTTTTTCTCTCCTAGGGCCGGCACAAATTTATACATACGATAACAACGGAAATGTCAAACGATACAGCAAATTACGGATCCGGCGATATCATCAAAACATACACAAGCCCAGAGCCGCGTATCGCTGCCAACTATAGTCTTGACGAAACGAGTTCGATCAAAGCATCGTATGCTCGAACCACGCAATACCTCCACTTGCTTTCCAACTCAACGACATCGAATCCAAGCGACTTATGGGTCCCGAGCAGCAACAACGTAAAACCGCAATTTGCGGATCAGACCTCGGTGGGGTACTTCAGAAATTTCGACGATAATGCATATGAGGCTTCGGTAGAAGTCTACTATAAAAATATGCAGAATCTGATTGACTACGCCAACGGAGCAGACCTGCAGTTAAATCCGAACGTGGAAGCATTGCTCCGATACGGCAAAGGATGGAGTTATGGTGTGGAAATGCTCATTCGGAAGAAATACGGTCAGTTCTCCGGTTGGATAGCGTACACCTTCTCCAGAACCCGGCAGCAATTTGCAGACATCAACAACGGGCAGCCATACCCGGCAACACAAGACCGGCCAAATGATATTTCTATCGTGACAATATATGATTACAGCCCCAAGTGGACGTTTTCAGCCGTGTGGGTCTATTATACCGGAAACGCAGTCACTTTTCCCAGCGGCGATTATTTTATTGATAATCGACTCATTCCGCTGTACACCGAACGAAACGGTTACCGCATGCCGCCGTACAGCCGCCTGGATTTATCCGCTACCTGGACTTTGGGGCCGCATTCAAACCTGAATTTCTCGGTGTATAATGCCTACGACAGATGGAATGCGTATTCCATCAATTTTATAGTGAACCCGAACAATTCCAACCAAACTGAAGCGGTGCAAACGACTTTTTTTCCGATCATTCCGTCTGTAACATACAACTTTAACTTTTAGGATGGAGAGGATTTCATTGAGATGAATACGCTATTTGTGTCCTTGCAGAGGAAACTCTTTCTTGTGATTGTAACGGCAGTTTTTCTTACCGGATGCCAGAAAGTGGTTTCAATCGACCTCAATAACGCCAACCCGCGGCTTGTCGTCGAAGGAATTGTTACTGACCAACCGGGTCCGTACTCAGTGAAGTTAAGCATGTCGGGAGACTATTTTGCGCCGTCGCTTTATTTTCCCCCTGTCTCGAACGCGCTCATTATCGTGTCCGACAATTTTGGACAAACGGATACATTGAAAGAAAGCACCAGCGGAACATACCTGTCATCAAAACTGCTCGGAGTTGCCGGCAGCACATATACGATGTACGTAAGTTCAGAAGGTAAGCAATACAATGCAACGTCTTCTATGCCTGCCAAAGTTTATATCGATACATTGTTTGCAGTTGTCAGGAATCAATCCCGCGGGGAGGGGCCTGGATATGACATTTACGTTTCGTTCAAAGACCCTCCACAGCCCGGGAACTTCTACCGAATAAATGTCGCATCAAGTACGGTGATCCCTACCGATTCGATTGACGGCCGGCGGTATCGCCTTTACACCGATCAGCTGACCAACGGTAACGAAATGACGGAAAGAATCAGAGCTGGAAGGTTAGTCGTTACCGGAGACACGATTACCGTGTCGTTGCTTTCAATCGACGAGGCAACGTACAATTACTTCCACCAAATCAATGACATCCTTATATCGGACCGGGCTCCAACCGCGCTCTCTCCGGCGAATCCTGCTACCAATATCAGCAATGGTTCGCTTGGGTATTTCGCGGCATACACGATTGACACAAGAAGCGTCATCCTCCAATAGCACATTTTTTAAAACGGGGAAAGTAACGACACGGGAACTGCGGGGCCGGCTGCGGCGTTATCCATATATCCAATCGATAGACCTGAATAATCATCATCGCTCAAAACTCAACATTACTGCACAGGAGTTTTCATGAAGATAGGTATTTTAGGGACCGGAATGGTAGGAAAAGCAATCGGTACAAAATTAGTTCAGCTTGGGCACAATGTGAAAATGGGATCGCGTACGGCAGCCAACGAAAAAGCCGGAGAGTGGGTGAAAGCAAGCGGTGCCAACGCATCGCAAGGGACATTTGCCGACGCAGCAGCATACGGGGAAATTCTCTTCAACTGCACGAGGGGAATGGCATCGCTCGATGCATTGGGCCTCGCTGGCGCGAGCAATATGAACGGTAAAGTCCTAATTGATATCTCCGACCCACTCGACTTTTCGAAAGGGATGCCTCCGACTCTTTCCGTGTGTAACACGGATTCGTTGGGAGAGCAAATTCAGCGTACATATCCCAGAGTAAACGTTGTGAAGACATTAAACACGATGAACTGCAATATTATGGTAAATCCTTCACTCCTTCCGGGAAGCCACGATGTCTTTATCAGCGGGAATGACGCCGGCGCAAAGGATACAGTGGTGGATATTTTAAAAAATTGGTTTGGCTGGAAAACCGTCATCGACCTCGGCGATATTACGACCGCTCGTGGGACAGAAATGCTTTTGCCGATATGGGTTCGTTTGATGGGAAAATTTCAGAGTCCTCAATTCAATTTCAAGATTGTGCGTTAAGTGTCTCGAGCGCGATTCGTCGTGAACGCGAGTCGCGCTTTTTATTTTCGCCACAACACGTCGGACGGCATAACTTCTTCGCCGTCCAGAAGCCGCATGCCGAATTCCTGTCCGAGATGATTGGCGAATTTATCCCGCTCGTCGTTATCTCCTCCGACGATAAAAAGCGGTTCCCCCCACTCGACAAAATCTCCGAAAAAATTTGCTATGGCTTTCGAGTTGAAAATGTATGTGAGATACGCCGAGCCGAAAAAGTGCTGCAACTTATCCCTGTCTCTTTTTCGCCGCCCCTCCACATCCGGCAGAACGTGTCTCGGCAAATGGGCATAGCGCTCAGCGAACTCTTTTCGCGATTCGACAATTGTCAGCGGCAGATAAATTGCTCCAAGCAGGGGAATTTTTATGCCCAGCTGGAAATGGTCGAACGTTGCAAGCGCCGCGACCAACAACGCATGACTCATGGTGCCGTCGGCAATTTCAAACGCACGCGCAAAGATGGCATCGACTGCCAGCGTATCGCTGCACGCTCTGCGTAACTGTTGAAAACGGGGGTCGCGGATGTAGCGCTTAAGCGTACTCTCATCTCTAAAAACCGGAGGAAGAAAATACTGATAGCTTAAGAAGGATGAATCCTCCGTCGAATAATCAGAATCGCAGAGAGAATCGGCCGTGTTTGGAAAGACAGCGTTGTCAGGATTTTGCGAAGGAGTCTGAAGTCCGATCTTGGGCTTCGGAAGATGATCCGATAAGAATAGTTTGAAAAACGAAAAGACCCCATAGTGCAGCGCTGTGCATGATCATGCCTGTATGACGCCGGTGTTGAATTGCGGGATGGCCGGATTGTTAGCCGCCATTGCGATACCGCGGGAAATAATCGAGCGTGTTTCCAGCGGGTCAACCACGCCATCGACCCACAATTGTGAAGCGGCAAAGAGCGGGTCGAGTTCCTGTTCGTAGCGGGCCTGGATCTCTTTCAACAATGTTTGCTGCTCTTCGGGCGAAATGTGCGCACCCCCCTTTTCCATCGCCTGAACTTTTATCGCAAGAAGAGTTTCACTCGCTTGTTTTCCCCCCATTACTGCTATCTGTGCAGAGGGCCACGCGAAGATCAATCGCGGATCATACGCCTTGCCGCACATCGCGTAATTGCCCGCACCGTAGCTATTCCCGGCGATGAACGTAAACTTCGGAACGACGGAATTCGCAACGGCGTTGACCATCTTCGCACCGTCTTTAATGATCCCTCCCTGCTCGGCACGGCTGCCGACCATGAAACCGGTAACATCCTGAAAGAACACCAGCGGAATTTTTTTCTGATTGCAGTTCATGATGAACCGGGCCGCTTTATCGGCGCTGTCGCTGTAGATAACACCTCCGACCTGCATTTCCCCTTTCGCCGTTTTTACGATCGAGCGCTGGTTCGCCACGATGCCGACGGCCCAGCCGTCTACACGGGCATAACCGGTGATGATCGATTTTCCGTAACCCGCTTTGTACTCGTCCAATTCGCTGTCATCGACGATGCGGGCAAGAATTTGGTACCATGTCATACGGTTTGGTTCGTTCCGCAGGAAGGATGCCATGGATTTCTTTCGCGTCGAATTTTGGCGCCGAAGGTTTGGCGCGGTCAAATCCTGCCCGAGGAGAATGACCGAGTTTACCGATAATGCTCCGAATTTTCTTCAGGCATTCGTCGTCATTCTTCATTTTATGGTCGGTGACTCCGCTGATTTCACAATGGACCGAGGCACCGCCGAGCGATTCGTTATCGATTTCTTCTCCGATGGCGGCTTTTACCAGGTGCGAACCGGCAAGGAAGACACTTCCGGTTTTATCGACGATCAGCGCTTCATCGCTCATGATGGGAAGGTACGCCCCACCGGCAACGCACGGACCCATGATCGCGGCAATTTGCGTGATTCCCATCGCAGACATCACCGCGTTGTTACGGAATATTCTGCCGAAATGCTCTTTATCCGGAAATATTTCTGATTGCAGCGGAAGAAAAACTCCCGCCGAATCGACGAGGTAGATGATCGGAAGGCGGTTTTCAATCGCGATCTCCTGCGCCCGGAGATTCTTTTTGCATGTCATCGGAAACCAGGCGCCGGCTTTAACGGTGGCATCGTTGGCAACGATCACCGCTTCACGCCCTTGGACAATGCCGATGCCGCACACGACTCCGGCGGAAGGAGCGCCGCCGTAACTTTCGTACATTCCATACGCGGCGAATAATCCGATTTCTAAAAAGGTCGTTGCCGGGTCGATCAACTTTTCTATGCGTTCGCGGGCCGTCAGTTTATTCCGCGTATGATGCTTAGCAATGGCGTCAGAGCCGCCGCCGAGCCGAACGCGCGAGGCTTTCGCTGCAATCGCACGTGCCTGAGCCCGTGATGCCTCTTCATTTTTTTTGAACGATTCGTCGTGCTGTAATGTAGAACCAATCGTCGACACAGTTCGATACCTTCACATGTTGCCCCTTGTTCAATGCGGAACCTCTTTATCACGCCGCTCTTGTTTCATCGCAAATTTTTCATACAAAGTTTCATCATCAAAGCGACAATCTGCAATCTCCGCGCAATCAGCGAACATCCGAGGAATCGCTGAGCAATTGTCGCGCGATCACCATCTTCTGCACTTCCGACGTTCCTTCGCCGATAGTCAGAAGCTTGACGTCGCGATAGAATTTTTCTACCGGAAAATCTTTGATGAATCCGTACCCGCCATGTATCTGAACAGCTTCGTTTGCAACACGCGTCGCAACTTCGCTTGCAAAATATTTTGCCTGAGCGGCGGCAAGAGTAAAACTTTCTCCTTGCATTTTTAAGAAGGCGGCTTTGCGTGTCATCAAACGTGCTGCATCAATCTCCAATGCCATGTCGGCAAGCTTGAATTGAATCGCCTGAAAATCGCTCAGCGCCTTTCCGAATTGATGCCGTTCCTTTGCATAGGCTACGGCCGCATCGAGCGCCCCCTGAGCAAGTCCGACCGACAGCGCTGCTATACCGATCCGTCCTCCGTCGAGCACCTGCAGCGCTTGCTTGAAGCCTTCCCCCTCGCTTCCGATAAGGTTCTCCGAGGGAACGTGGACATCATCAAATATCAGCGAAGCGGTATCGCTCGCACGCATTCCGAGCTTATTCTCTTTCTTTCCCGCGGAGAAACCGGGCATTCCCTTCTCAAGGATAAACGCTGATATACCGTGTGGCTTTGATGGATCGGTCGCCGGCAAACACAACGAATGTCTGGCCGACTGAGCCATGCGTGATAAACGTTTTGCCGCCGTTGATGATCCATCCGTTCCCCTCTTTGACGGCAGTCGTCTTCATTCCGCCGGCATCGCTTCCGGACGACGATTCGGTCAATCCCCATCCTCCAAGTTTTTTCCCGGAACATAAATCGGGGAGATACTTTTTCTTCTGAGCTTCGCTGCCAAAAAGAAAAATATGCGAGACGCACAATCCATTGTGAGCGCACACGCCAAGCCCGACGGAAGGGTCGACTCTGGAGATTTCTTCGACAAGCACGGTGAAATCGAGAGGAGAGAGGCCGGCACCGCTGAATTCTTCCGGGAACGTGGCGCCGAGGAATCCGAGTTCACCGAGTTTCGAAGCGGTCTCGAATGGGATATTCCTGCGATCTCGTCATACTTCATCACGAGCGGACGAAGCTCTTTCTCGGCAAAATCGCGCGCGAGCTGCTGCACCATAAGCATGCTCTCCGTCGGCCGGACATCGAACCCGGCTTCTTCCATAGACTCCTCCTCACATGTTTGGTGAGATATCGCAGAAGGCGTTGATAACGCGTCCTACAAAGTGTTGATCAATTCTTTCGCGACGTGATACGGCGTTTTCTGAAGGTTCATGACGGCATCGAGTTCATCCGAAAGTTTCCGCGTTCGGCCGGCATTCCAAAATTCCACTTTTATCTGGTCTTGCACAATTTCTTCAATGCGGTTTTTCATCCGCTGCGTTCGCCTCGCTCGCAATCCGCCGCTCTGCTCAAGACGAGAACGATGCCTTGCTATCATTTCGCCAATTTCTTGAACTCCCTTCCCTTCGCTCCCTATAGCTTTCAACACATCGGGGAGCCAGGTGGTTTCATCATGAGGACGAAACCCGAGAATCATTTTGATCGACATCACCGCTTGCTCTGCGCCGGGCCTGTCGGCTTTGTTGAGAACGAAGAAGTCGGCAATTTCCATTAAGCCGGCTTTCATCGCCTGAATGCCGTCGCCCGATTCAGGAACAAGGACGACAATGGTCGTATCGACGGCTCCGGCAATATCCAGTTCCGACTGTCCGACGCCGACTGTTTCAAGAAGGATAATCTCAACGCCGCTTGCATCGAGAATATCCGCAGCTTCGCGGGTCTTTTTGCTTAATCCGCCGAGGCTCCCCCGCGAAGCCATGCTGCGGATGAATACACCGTCATCCAGTTCAACATCGGTCATCCGTATGCGGTCGCCGAGCAAAGCGCCGCCTGTGAAGGGGCTCGTCGGATCGACCGCTAAAATGCCGACACGCACATTCTGTTTTCGGTACCATTGGGCAAGTTTGTTCGTAAGCGTGCTCTTTCCCGCCCCCGGGGGACCGGTGATACCAACACGATACGCTCTCCCCGTGTGGCGGTAGATCGAAGAAAGGATATCGTCCGCACTCCCATCGCCGTTCTCGATGGATGAAATTGCACGCGCGATCGTTCGTCTGTCGCCGCGCAGAAGCTGCTCTATTGAAAATGAATAACTCATCCGCGCTTCTTCAACTTTTCCCTGAAGAACTCCACCGTTCTCCTCAAACCTTCATCGAGCATAATTGTCGGCTCCCAGCCGAGAATCCTCTTCGCTTTTGAATGGTCGATCACGCTTCGCAGCTGCTCGCCAATTTTTGACTGACCGTGCTTCTCTTCACAGGCAACCCCGCTGAATTTTTTTATGATCCGGAAAAGCGTGTTGACGTCATTCTCTATGCCTGTTCCGATATTAAAGATATCGGAAGAAGAATGAGTTAGCGCGAGTACGTTCGCCCGCACGACGTCGCTGACATAGACATAATCGCGGGTTTGTTTCCCGTCTCCGTTAATAACCGGCTGTTCCCCCCGCAACATTTTATCGGCAAAAATGGCTATAACACCTGCTTCGCCGTGCGGATTTTGCCTGGGCCCATAGATGTTTGCATACCGAAGAATAACATGCTGAAGGCCGTATACCGCCTTATAGAAGAAAAGATATTTTTCCGTTGCGAGCTTTGTCACGCCGTACGGCGACAACGGCCGGAGAGGATGCTGCTCGTCGGCCGGGAAATAATCCTGCTCGCCGTAAATGGCTCCGCCGGTCGATGAAAAAATGACCTTCTTCACTCCGTACCTGTATTCCAAGCTCCATCACATTCAGCATCCCGAGAATGTTCACAGAGGCATCGAATTTCGGGTCGGCGACGGATTTCCTCACATCCATTTGAGCGGCGTGATGATTGATGACGTCAATCTTCATTTCTTTAAAAACAGTTTCAACCGCTGGATCCCGCAGGTCGATGTTGTGGAATTTTGCCTTCGGATTTACATTTTCAATCTTGCCCGTGGAAAGGTCATCGACGATAACAACAGTGTGTCCAGCGTCGAGATATGCATCAACAATGTTGGAACCGATAAATCCGGCTCCGCCGGTAACGAGAATATTCATGATGTTTTCAGATGATTATTGTAGTTGTGTTGGTCAGTGTTTTAATCCTTTTCGCCCAATGTCGCTTCGATAGTATGCGCCGTCGAATGAAATTGTTTTAACGGCGCTGTACGCAGTAGCGATAGTTCCTTCGAGATCGTCTCCGTACCCTATGGCTGTTACCCCGAGGACACGCCCCCCCGATGAAACAACCTTTCCGTTTTCTTTCTTCGTCCCTGCATGAAAAATAACAACTCCGCTTTCCGGCCGGATAGAATCAAGACCGGTAATCTGATTGCCAGTTTCATAGGAGTCGGGATAACCACGAGACGCCATAACAACGCACACCGCAGAAGCTGAGTGGTGGCGCAGTTCGACAGACCTGAGAGTTCCTGATGAGCAGGCAAAGAGCAGATCAAACAGATCCGTTTCCAAAAGCGGAAGGACGACTTGAGCCTCAGGGTCCCCCAGCCGGCAGTTGAACTCGACAACTTTTGGTCCTTCCGCCGTCATCATGAGCCCGACGTAGAGACAGCCTTTGTATGGTTTTCCATCAGCACGCATTCCGTCTAATGTCGGCTTTATAATTTCTTTTTCCACCCGTTGCAGCAAAGACTTTGTGACGATCGGGGCAGGAGCGTACGCTCCCATTCCCCCTGTATTCTTTCCCCTGTCGCCGTCAAGAATTTGCTTATGATCCTGGGCCGGCTGAAGGACTCTATAGTCTGTCCCGTCCGTCAGTACCGAAGACCGAGGCTTCTTCTCCCGTCATAAACTCTTCCACAACAACATTGTTTCCAGAATCGCCAAAAACGTTCTTCTCAAAAAAATCCTGCAGAGTATTCTGCGCTTCACCGGTTGAATGACACACCACCGCGCCTTTCCCTGCTGCCAGGCCGTCTGCTTTAAGAACCAGCGGCACAGGATGCGTCATGAGATATTGTTGAGCCTCGGCGTATTCCGATCGGCCAAAGGTTCTATATGAAGCAGTCGGAATGCTGTATTTCTTCATGAAATTTTTAGCAAAAACCTTGCTCCCTTCAAGCTGGGAGGCGTATTTGGTCGGACCGAATATTCGCATGCCGTTTTTTTCAAACAGGTCAACGATTCCTTTCACAAGAGGAATTTCGGGGCCAACGACGGTGAGGTCGATCTTTTTCTTTTTAGCGAACTGGAACAATCCGTCGATATCGTCGATCTTCACCTTCACTAACTCAGCAATGCTTTCGATCCCGGCATTGCCGGGGGCGCAATAGACTTCGTGTACTTTCGGACTTTGCCTCAGTTTCCACACGAGTGCGTGCTCTCGTCCGCCGGAACCTATTACAAGAACATTCATACGTTAGTCAGTTAATGCAGACAATGTTTTTGCCACTTCGCCGGCCAGTGTGATCCGATTATATTTGTCGACAATTTCCGGCCGGGGACCGCGCAATTGGCGGCGTTCATACTGTTCATACAACGATATGATCGCTTCTGCGATCTTCGGAACATCGCGCGGCTCAACGCAGATTCCCCCCGCCTCTTCGATGATCGAACGCATCATGCCCTGCGGGAGGCATGCAAGAATTTTCTTCTTCGCGCCGATATATTCGAAGATCTTTCCCGGAGAGCTTTTATCGTCCCCCATCATCATCCACAAAACGTCGGACGCAAGCAGGTAGCGAATACACTCGGCATGGTCGAGATAGCCGAGAATATTTACCGAATTCTGCAGCCCAAGCCGGCTGACAATTTTCTGATGTTCTTCTCGAAACGCTCCGATAAAGCAAGCTTCGATCCTGCCACGAAGCTTTGCATTGTTCTTATAGACGAGATGGAGCGCTTCGAGAAAATATTCCGGTGTCCGGTCTTCATAAAAAACGCCCGAATACGTAATGCGCATTTTTTCGATTCGCGGCAGCTTCACCGATGCGCCTATTTTCATATCTTCGGGGTCAAAACCCTGAGAAATGATCTGGACGTCGTTGTACGTGAGAAATTTATACCGGCGAAGGAGAAGCTCTTTGGTGCGGCGGCTGGCGACGATGATCGCATCCGCAACATGGAGAACGCTTTTCTCCATCCTATAATTTGCATATTTATGGAGCGGCGTGGGATAAAATTTAAATGGATAATCGACCCATGAATCGCGGTAATCGATCATCAGCGGCAGACGAAATTTTTCTTTCAGCGCTTTACCAATAAGGAAATCGGTCTGCGGCGGAGCCGTTGCAAAGATGGCATCAAACTTTTCCTTCCGAAGAAGCTCCGTCGCTTTTCTTAATGCAGGCCCTCTCCATCCGATTTTGTTATCGGGGACAAAAATCGAATCGCTGATGCGGCTCAGAATTTTCCGGGTCCGTTCTGCGGGCATTTTCACGACCTCCTGTTTCCGGAAAAGCCGGTTCGGATCAAAAGAATTTGTCCGCACGACCTCGATACCGAGCGGAACAATCTCTTTGAGGAGCGACTCGTCTTTGGCAAAATAGCCAGTTGACGTTACCGTCAAAACGGTGGGCATCCAATGAAATTTCGGAAAATATTTTACGAGCTTCAGTGTACGCTGAACGCCGCTTAATCCCATCGGGGGGAAGTAATACGCAATAACGAGAACTCTTCGCATGGAGAACAGTAATGGTAAACAGATTACAAAAACAATGCTGCTGTAAACTTCTTTCCCGGCACCTACACGATAATCATGGATTTTGGCGCCTTGCTCAAAACATCGCATCTGCCTTCCCGGATAACAATATCGTCTTCGATGCGAACGCCGAATTTTCCCGGAAGGTAAATTCCAGGCTCAATGGTAATGACATTGCCCGCCTGAAGTGTGTGCGTACTTCGAGACGAGACGCGCGGAAACTCATGAATCTGCAGACCAATCCCATGCCCCAGCCCGTGTCCGAAACATCTGCCGTATCCGTTGGCGTGTATATAACTGCGCGCCACCCGGTCCAAGTTTTTTGCTTCGATCCCGCTGAATGCTGAGTCAATCGCTTTCTGCTGTGCTTCCAGGACGATGCTGTACACCTTTCGTCCTTCACCCGAAGTCTTTCCGACGGCAATCGTCCGCGTCAAATCGCTGCAGTATCCGCCATAGAAACAGCCAAAGTCGAGCGTTACCAACTCACCCTCTTTAATTCTTTTTGACGATGGTCTGCCGTGCGGGAGAGAACTCCGCGACCCGCTCACGACGATCGGTTCGAATGAATCCTTTTCCGCTCCAAATTTTTTGTGGAGGTAGGAAATCTCTGCGGAAACATCAAGCTCGGAGATTCCCGCCTTCACGACCTTTATTATTTCCGCGAAGACGGCATCGGTGATTGCAACGGCCTTCGCAATAAGGGAAATTTCGGCATCGGTTTTCAATGTTGCAAGCGACTCAACAAGTTCAGTCGTCGGAACAAACCGGAGAGAGTTAAAATGCTTTCGCAGTTCCGAGTACTGTGCAAGCGAAAGATATTCTTTTTCCACTCCGACACGCCGGCATCCCTCTCAGCAGTTTTTCCGCTGCCGCCTTTTCGATGAGTTCGCCGCTCGTAATGAACGAGCGGGAGCAGGAAACTTCATTCCGGATCTGCTCTTTGTAGCGAAAATCAGTGAGAAAAAATACTTTGGTGTGAGTAACAATGCATAGACCGTTCGACCCGGAGAATCCTGTCAGATAGCGGAGGTGCGGCATGAACGAGGTAATAAATGCGTCGCACTCCTTATTCTCCAACTCGGTTCTCAGCGAACGGATTCTATCTTTGTAGTCAAACATCAACAACAAGGATTTAGATATGATAATTCGGAGCTTCTTTCGTGATATGAATATCGTGCGGATGGCTTTCACGCAAACCCGCGTCGCTCATCCGGACGAACTGTGCTTTCCTTTGCATCTCGGGAACGGACGCTGCGCCGCAATATCCCATTGCAGACCGCAATCCCCCCACCATCTGGTATACCGTGGAACCGAGTTCGCCTTTGAACGGCACGCGCCCCTCAATTCCCTCGGGAACGAGCTTCTGCAGGTCGTCTTCGACATCCTGAAAATACCTGTCCCTGCTCCCTTCCTTCATCGCCCCGAGTGAACCCATTCCGCGATATACTTTATAGGTTCGTCCTTCGTACAAAATCTTCTCACCGGGACTTTCCTGCAAGCCTGCAAACAATCCCCCGATCATGATCGAATCGGCGCCGGCTGCTATCGCTTTTGCGATGTCGCCTGTCTGTTTGATGCCGCCGTCAGCGATGACGGGCACGTTATATTTTTTTGCCATTGCAACGCATTCCATAATTGCCGTAACCTGAGGAACACCGACGCCCGCGACAACGCGCGTCGTACAGATCGACCCGGGCCCTATACCGACCTTTACCGCATCCGCGCCTGCTTTAATAATGTCGCGAGTTGCCTCAGCCGTCCCGACGTTGCCGGCAATTATTTCAACCGCGGGGAATTTCCTCTTTACCCTTTTTACCATTTCCAGTACACCTTCAGAATGCCCGTGTGCAGTATCAATGACGACAACGTCGACGCCGGCCTTCGACAGAGCTTCGACACGATCGAGGGTATCGGCGGTAACACCGACGGCGGCGCCTACACGCAATCGGCCGTGTTTATCTTTGCATGCATTTGGAAACCGTTTCTTTTTCTGTATATCTTTGAAGGTGATCAGTCCGCGCAGCTTTCCCGTTTTATCAACGACTGGAAGTTTTTCAATCTTGTGGCGCTGAAGAATAACTTCGGCTTCTTCGAGCGTGGTTCCGACCGGAGCGGTCACGAGATTTTGCGAGGTCATGACATCTGCAACCTTCAGCTTTCGGTTCGGCTGAAATCGCAGGTCGCGATTTGTGAGAATGCCGACCAGTTTTTCATCCCGGACAATTGGAATGCCCGAGATACTGAACTTCGCCATCAAATCGAGAACATCGCCGACAGTTTTATCTGCCGTCAGTGTGATCGGGTCAAGAATCATTCCGCTTTCAGACCTTTTCACCTTGTCGACTTCTTCCGCCTGCTTCGCTATGGCCATATTCTTATGAATGATGCCGATGCCGCCTTCGCGAGCAAGTGCGATGGCCATCTCCGATTCCGTTACCGTATCCATGGCGGCTGAGAGAAGGGGGATGTTCAGTCTGATCGTGCGGGACAAGCGGGTCGATACGTCGACATCGCGCGGAAGAACGGACGACTTGGCAGGAACAAGCAGCACATCATCGTACGTGATCGCGTCGCCGATAATTTTCTTTGATTTCATACTTTTCCTGTAAGTAATTCAGAACTGATATAAACAACGAAGGATGCGCAGTGCATCCTTCGTACAAAAGCATGGAGCAACCTTAGTTCATGTTTAATTAAATGCAGCAATGCCCGTTATATCCTCGCCGATAATGAGCGTATGCATCTCGTGTGTCCCCTCGTACGTTTTCACCGATTCCAAATTGGCAGCATGGCGCATAACCGGATATTCGTCGAGGATGCCGTTCGCTCCTAAAATTTCCCGGGCCGAACGCGCAATCTCCAAGGCGTGATAAACGTTATTCCGTTTCGCAAGCGAGATCTGCGTGAAGGTTGCTTTATTCTGGTCTTTCAACCTGCCCAGTTGAAGGCAGAGCAGCTGCCCTTTGGTGATTTCAGTGAGCATATACACCAGCTTTTCCTGCGTGATCTGGAACGAAGCAATCGGCTTGTCAAATTGCACACGAGATAATGAATATTGCAGCGCCGCATCATAACACGCCATTGCAGCACCAAGAGCCCCCCACGCAATCCCGTACCTCGCCTGGCTCAGGCACATCAACGGAGATTTTAGCCCGTCGGACTTCGGCAAAAGATTCTTCTGAGGAATAACACAGTCCTGAAAAATGAGCTCTGACGTCACCGATGCGCGAAGCGAATGCTTGCCATGCATCTCTGGAGCTTCGAATCCCTTCGTCCCTTTTTCGACAAGAAAACCCTTGATCTCACCGTCCAACTTTGCCCACACAACTGCAACGTCAGCAATCGTCCCGTTGGTGATCCACATCTTTGCTCCGTTGAGTAAGAAATCGTCCCCCTTTCTTTCAGCACGAGTAATCATTCCGCCAGGGTTGGACCCGTAATCCGGCTCCGTCAATCCGAAGCAGCCGATCTTTTCTCCCTTCGCCAGTTTCGGAAGCCAGCAGTCTTTCTGTTCTTCAGAATCCGAACGCGTAGATCGGATACATGACCAATGCGCTTTGAACCGAGGCGAAACTGCGTATTCCGCTATCCCCTCGCTCCAATTCCTGCATCATTAATCCATATGCTACATTGTTCAGCTCGGCGCAACCGTATTTCGCAGGGAGGGTAGCGCCGAAAAGTCCAAGCTCCGCCATCTGTTTCACAAGCTGAATCGGAAACGTCCCTTCACGATTGTATTTCTCAATGATCGGAAGAATGTTATCATCCACAAATTCCCGGACTGTGCTGCGGACGAGTGTCTCCTCTTCGCTTAGTTGTAAGCCAATATCGTAATAATCAAGACCTTGAAATTTCGACATTCGAGCTTTCTTTCCTAACGGGACGCTCAATGAAGAGAGTCCGCCAAATGAAAATTTTTAAAAATTACCGAAAAAATGGACGAAAGTCAATCGTCGCTAGAGTATTGAGGTTGCCGGGAGAAGAGGACTGGACGAAAAATGAAAGAGCCAGGGCTCTACTCGTACAACATTTGAGTAATACCCTGGCTTAGGGGGAGAGAATGAAAGCAACTCTTTCTACTGCAGAGCGCCTAATTTTTCCGGCGACGCATTCAGGAGAGACTGGCAGAATTTTACCACTTTGTCGCTCCCGTCATACAACGCAGATTCCTCGACGGCAGCACGCCCCCGCATATCGTCGAGAGTAACTAATGCCAGTGCCGCGGACATCCTTGCACTCTCGACCTTATCAGACTTTAGAATTTGAATCAGCTGCACCACGGCTCCTTTAAGCTGGTATTCAGCAACATAACTTGCTGCACTCTGTCTGATGCCGAGGTTGTCCGAACTTAACGCCGCTATGTAGTTTGCTTCTGCTTTTTTCCAGTCAACATCGCCGTACCTGGAAACCGCCGGCTGTGATGCGACAGCGGAAGTAAATGCCATAACAGCTGCCGCGGCAACCGTTAACAGGCGTTGTATTTCCAATCCCTTCTTCATACTAACCTCCTCATTGTTATGTTGGTGATTTCGGCTCTGTGATAGTATTCGGAAAAAGGGAAAAAAAGTTGCAGAATATCCAGAAAAAAATTTCAGAAGTGTTTACTCTTTGGAGGGAGTACTAATACCGTAACGTTTGATCTTGAGGTATAAAGTCTTTGGCGTGATGCCGAGCATCTGAGCGGTCTTCGAACGGTTGTAATTATTTTTTTGCAGGACGAGTTCGATTTGCATTTTTTCCATAGTTTCCAACGATAAATATTCACCCTCTTTCTGAAGCAGAGGCACGGGATTCGATTTTTGCATTCGTACCGATGCCGTCAGAGTTAGGTCTTTTGCCGTAATGACTTCGTCATGCGATAGAATAACGGCCCCCTCGATGACATGCTCCATTTCCCTGACATTGCCCGGCCAATCATATTGCAACAGGAGCTGGAGTGCCTCCTCGCTGAGGCGTTTCTGCGCTTTTCCTTTTATTCTTTTCGCTAAAAAATTTTCGATGAGCAGGGGAATGTCTTCTTTTCGGTCTTTGAGAGGCGGAATGCGAAGTGTAACGACATTCAAACGATATAAAAGATCTTCTCTAAACCTGCCGCCTTCGACTTCTTTCTGCAGATCCTTGTTCGTAGCAGAAACGATACGAACGTCGACCTTCATCGCATTTGTCCCGCCGACGCGGCGGAATTCCCCCGTCTCGAGAAACCGGAGGAGCTTCGGCTGAATCATCGGGCTGATGTCGCCGACTTCATCCAAAAACAGTGTGCCTCCGTTCGCAACTTCCACCAGCCCCTGCTTCATCGCGTACGCGTTCGTGAACGCACCTTTCTCGTGGCCAAACAATTCACTCTCCAACAGCGCATCGGGTATGGAAGCGCAGTTGACGATCACAAACGGACGGTTCTTCCTCGGGCTCGATGTGTGAATGAGATGCGCTATCAATTCCTTGCCTGTACCGCTCGGGCCTTGAATTTGAACGATTGCGGTGCTGTCGGCAATTTTTTGCGCGGTGCGGATGAGAGATTCGATTGCAGGACTTTTCCCAATGAACTCACGGGCCAACCCTTGACGGTTGAGCTCGTACTCCATGAGCTTGTTATCAATTGTGAGGCGGCGTAATTCGAGAGCACGGTCAATAGTCGCAAGCAGTTCTTCGCGTTCATACGGTTTACTGACGAAGTCGTACGCACCAAGTTTCATTGTCTCGATTGCTGTCTTGACGTCGGCAAAGTTTGTCAACATGAGGACGATGGTTGTCGGATGCTGTTCGCGGATGTACTTGAGGACTTCGATCCCGCTGACACGGGGCATCTTCACATCAAGAAGAACGACGTCGAACGGCTGGGATTGAAGGATGTTGATCGCTTCGGCTCCGTCGTACGCAACGGTAACGTCGTACTTCTCTATTTCCGAGAGTTCTTCTTTAAGAAGAAAGACGACGCTCTGCTCATCATCAACTATGAGAATATTGTAAGTGCGAGCCATGGCAATGCCCGTGGGAAAGGTAAAAGCGAGGGACGGCTGGGATTATTCGCTGGTAAGAACCCTTTCGATGGTCGTCAGAAGATCGACGAGATCGTACGGTTTGCTGACGAAATCTTCGGCCCCCAATTTTTTTGACTCAATTGCATTCTTCAAGTCAGCAAACCCGGTCAACATGATCACCTTTGTAGCGGGGTAGCGTTCTTTGATAAACCGCAGGACCTCGAATCCGTCGACGCGCGGCATTTTGATATCGAGCAGGACTAAATCAAACGACTTCCCCTGCAGAACGGATATTGCTTCATCGCCATCTCCGGCGGTTGCCACGACATACCCTTCACTTTCAAGTTCACTGCTCAATACAGTCCGCAACGCATCTTCATCATCCACAACAAGAATGCTATTTTTTTCTGCCATTGGAACTCCTCATGATTTTCGCCTTTTCGGCTGTAAATTATAGACAATCGGATGATTAAAATCAACAAGAAATTTGAAAAAATTGGGCTTTCTGTTGATTAAAACGTAAAGTTGTGCTACTTTATCCCATGGCAAACACCATAAGGAAAAGAATGAACGAACCCCTTATTCATGTATTACTCATTGACAACGACATTTCATACGCAAAAACTGCACAGTCTCAGCTCAAGAAATTTCAAGGAAACGATTTCAAGATAACATGGGAAAAAACCGGCGCCGGCGGCATCGAACGCCTGAAGACCGATGTAACCATCGCAGTCGTCCTCGTCGATTATTATTTGAGCGAGATGACTGCATTAGAGCTGGCAAAAGAGATCCGGAGTTTAAAGATTGACGTCCCGCTTGTCTTCATCGCTTCGGGAAAGGACTTCAAGCTCGCCGTCGAAGCGATGAAGCTTGGAGTCGAAGATTTTCTCGTGAAAGAAGAAATTGTTGAATCAGTTCTTCCCCGAACGCTCCTGAACGTCTTGAACCGAGTTCACTTGAAAAAGCAAATCGCAAAGGTAGAGAAAAACAAGATCCTCGGCCAGAAACGAAACGAAGCGATAAAAGAGCTTGTCGTGACCATCTGTCACGAATTCAACAATCCCCTTGCCGCAATCAAAATCAGTGCCGACATTATTTCCAGACAAAAGCTGGACGCAAACGACCGGGCTGTCATTCAAGAGCTTGATAATAACATCCGGGGAATAGAAAAGGAAATCATCAAGCTCAGAGACATCAATTTGCCGGCCTAAATCATCCCGCCGCAGCACCCGCTTCCAGTACCGTGTACGAATACGTGAGGGCTACGGATTTCTTGAGCATCGCGCTGACCGAACAGTACTTCGTCATCGAAAGTTCGATAGCATGAGCGACGTCTTTCTCTTTAAGATTAACTCCTTCAACAATATAGTTGATGTGTATTGTCGTGTACACTTTCGGGTCCGCCGCTGCACGCTCGCCGGTAACTTTCATCTCAAACTTTGTGAAACGGACTCTTTTTTTCTCCAGAATTATTGCCACGTCGCTGCCCGTACACCCGCCGAGTGCGATCAGGATAAGTTCCATAGGTGAGGCGGCTGCGGCCAAATTCTCACCGTGTGAAGAATCGACTGTTGTCCAATGATTGGAACCGGCTTTGCCGATAAATGTAAGATTCTGAACGTGCCGCACAATTGCTTCGCGTGTTTGCATAGGTCCATAGGTTGTTGTTGAAAGAATATCAGAAATACAATAACGAGAATATAGCAACATTCGTCCTTACTCTCAATTGTTTCGTAGGAACGAAGCGGCCACGCACCTTGAAACTTCGACAATCTCCTCGTATCTTTGACCATGGTTCTTAAAGCGTATGCCAAAATAAATCTAGGGCTTCGTGTAATCAGAAAGAGAGAAGATGGATTCCACGATATCGAGACCATATTCCACCGCATTAACCTCTTTGACGAACTGACTATCGAGCCGTTGGAAACTTCCATTTCCATCACGTCCAATAATCACATACTCCCCACAGACGAGAACAATCTGTGCTGGAAAGCGGTCGAGCTCCTCCGAACTGAAGCCGGTACAACACGAGGCGCAGCAGTTCACCTCAAGAAGCAAATTCCAATCGGTTCAGGCCTTGGCGGCGGAAGCAGCGACGCAGCTGCAGTTCTTACCGCACTCCCCGCATTGTGGAATATTCCAATCGATGCCTCGACCATAGCGGGGGTTGCATTGAACATCGGCTCGGACGTCCCGTACTTTCTCCATAACAAGAGCGCGTATGCTGAAGGCCGGGGAGAACGGTTAAATTTTGTGAACGTTTCACTTCCCTATTCCGTTCTCGTCGTTACCCCGAACATCCATGTTTCGACCGCGTGGGCATACGGCGAATTATCGAAGCGAAGGCGGCTGGTGCCCCTGCGTACAAAATTTTACGACGGCGCGACATGCACCGTCGGGGCAATTCCATCCCTCATGGAAAATGATTTTGAACCAGTCGTGTTTGATGCATACCCGGAAATTGCCGAACTCAAGCAAGAAATCCTTTCGCACGGCGCGGTGTACGCTCTCTTGTCCGGAAGCGGCTCCTCAGTTTTCGGACTGTTCAACGATGAACACAACGCCCGGAAAGCGGGGGATTTCTTTAGACCCACGTATTTCGTTTCCATTACACCCCCCAATTTTATTCCATCACTCTGATGCCCGGCACTGCACAAGCACGCATATTCATCGGTATCTTCACTTGCCTCACTTGGGCTATGGCCTGCATCTCAGAATTCTTTCGCTCAAGATACGACAAAGTCGGTTCCGGCAATAGGAAGAGATTCCCTTGAGGTGACATACGCCCGCCTTCGGACAAATAAAGGATTCGCTCATTCATCTCAAACCGATTCCGCTTATCGGCGCGCTCGAGCCGTATGGCGATTCAAGTGAGGCAATTCTCGGATCGCAAATTCCCTGGATGGAGTACCGTTACATCGGGGACCTGCTTTGGACAAAACCCGGGATGTATATCCGCGACATGGGGAGTCCGGGACAGCACAATGAATTGACGATCGGCGGCGTGGATGAGCGCGGTATTGCCTTTCTTGTTGATGGAAGAAGTCAGGCCGACCCGATTACCGGGACATACGATATGATATTGTTTCCGACAGATTATATCGAAAGAATAGAGTTCATTACGGGGCCGGAGGCAATGCTCTACGGAATGAACTCGACCGGCGGGGCGATCAACATCGTCACGAAAAGTTTCTACACGAATAAACCGTACTCGCGTCTACGCTACAGCCAAGGCGACGACGAATATGCGCAAACGGATGCGATGTTCAGCCAGAACATTTTTTCGAGGTTTAATTTCATGTTCGGGCTGGAGCGGCATGCACTCGGTTACGATCAAATTTACCAGAATTATGACGGACGCTATACGAACTCCGACTATGACGCCTGGTCTTTCAGAACAAAGCTCCGGTACGACGTCTCTAATTCATTCAATATCGTTTTCTCGCATTTGTACGAACAAGCAATTACGGGGATGTTTGGAGGTATCGACTATCTCCAGATCTCCCATCCAGGCGATTACTTTAGCGAACAAACCGCGCTCGTTTCAAACAATGAGGCGTACGAAAAGATATATAATCATCATCTCGATCTCACTGCCGCCGGTCATCTTACCGGCGACACGATGCAAGTGACAACATTGACGGCGTACTACTCCAATCAATTAAGGGAGTATCGCGACGAAGTACGAGATTGGACTTTTCCATTTAACGGAGTTCTTTCCCACTCTGACAACCGCAGTTCAAACGCCGGCGTACTTCTGCGGAATGAAATAGAAAGCGCCGCCCAGATATTCAGTATGACCGCCCAGGCAGAAGAGATTCAAGTTGAATCGAGCCCTGAGGTCGGCGGACACAAACTAAACAAATTCAGCGCCAGCGCAAAAGAAGAAGTCACCATATTTTCGCCGTTAACGTTTGCTGTTTTCGGGAGGGACGATTACTACCGCGACCACAATCTTCCCGGAGCGGGAGCTGATGCTCAACTCTCGATCAATTCATCGTTATCGTTATTCGGAGGGATGTCCGTTTCGCAGCGCACTCCAACCCTGCAAGAGCTTTACTGGTCGAGTGATTCTACACTTTTGCCAACGCCGCGCTTATGGTTGAAAAATGAACAGCACACACTCATTCAGGTCGGGACACGGTTTTCCATCTCCGATTTTCTGAGCGGCACGGTATCACTCAACCACAGGGAGATCAAGAACCCCATTCTGGTTGACACTATAGGCGGCAGCTCCCCCACGAATTATACGCTGCAGTTTAACCAGCCGGCCCTCAATGTCTATAACGGCGTTGATGTTTCCCTGAAGGCTTCCTACGATCATTTTTTTGTGGAAGGAAAGGCAACGTATCTCAAGCAGCCCGACTATTATCACGAGAGCCAAAAGCTTCAGCTTCTTCCTGAGCTATACCTTGACGGGTCTTTTTACTATAAAAACGAGCTCGTCAACGGAAACCTTGAACTCAAAATCGGTTTTCGCGGAAGATACATCTCACAACAATCAGGAATGGCTCCATTGGACGAGTCTGGATTGTATGTTCCGTATGTTTTGCTGCAATCGTTTGGCCCAAGCGGAACGGCGGATTTCTTCGTCATTGGAAAGCTCGGCGACGCTTATCTCCATCTTATTTGGGAAAATCTTTCCGACAACCAATATATGTTGACACCATTCTATCCGATGTATGCCCGGAATGTCCGTTTCGGCGTATCATGGGAATTCTGGAATTAATGTCCACGAAGGGCACGAAGACGCACGAAGCTATAAATCTCACTTTTAGTTATATAAAGCGCGACCTATCAATAAAAACAATCTGCTCTTCGAAAGCGTTTAAAAACTCTTCGTGTCCCTTCGTGCCCTTCGTGGACAACGACAATTATGAATGACCAAGCAACGACAAAACCAATTATTACCGTCTTCGGCAGCGCTCGGCCTGTTGAGGGGGATACGTTTTATGAAGAAGCGAGAATACTCGGGCGGGAGCTGGGAACGGCAGGATATGTTGTGTGCAACGGCGGCTACGGCGGAACGATGGAAGCGTCTGCCCGCGGCGCGAAAGAGGCCGGGGGAAAAACCATCGGCGTGGTGAGCGAATTTTTCAGCATTGAACCAAACCGGTGGATTGACAAAAGGGTCGTCGTCAAATCCTTGACGGACAGGTTGATGGAATTGATTTCGCTTGCCGACGGGTACATTGTGCTAAAAGGGGGGACGGGAACGCTTCTCGAACTCGCAAGCGTCTGGGAGTTTATGAACAAAAGCGTTATCGAACAAAAGCCGGTGATCGTTCTCGGAAATTTCTGGAGCGGAGTCATCGACACGCTCAACCAAGAACTGATGTTCGAAGGAAAAGAATCGTGCACTCACTACATCACGGCGGCTTCGTCGCCCAAAGACGCAGTTGAAAAACTGAACGATCGCCTGAAACGAAAACCTGTCCCTCCAACTTCGAGACGGAGCTAAAGCAACTTCAATTCCCTCGGAACGATTTTGACGAAGAGCTTATTCTCCAAACGCATGACCGGAAAACGGTCGAGTTCCCTCTTTCCAAACTGAACCTTCATTCCACCGAAACGGCGGGGGCTGGGAAGAAACGCCTTCCCATGCCGCCATCGTTCGTTGAGTCGTTTCCATCTCACCCGCAACATGCTTCATTTCGAAACATTAGGCTTTCGGTTGATCTTTTGCAGAGTGCATATCGTCGGGCGACCATCCGCATCGCCGGCGCCATTCTTCCTTAAATTTGTCGCGTTCTTCGGGAGACATCGCCGACAGTTTTTCTTCGAACCGATGCTTCCACCGGTCATGCCGCCATCCGTTTGCATGTCTCCACGGACCCCATCCGCGAAGGAGAATGTGGGATAACAGAAGCAGTCCAAGCGCCTGCCAAAATGTTACAGCCGGTCCATGGAAAATATCGGGTACCAGCACATTCCATAACACCATGACGATACCGCCGAATACCAGCATCCCTACTACCATCACCGCTACAAATTTTGCGGCTTTCAACATCCACCAAGCTTTCATGATATACATTCCTCCTATAAGTTTTCTGTTTCTTCGTATAGTTCTTGAAGTTGTTCGCGAAGGAACAGCACTGCGTAGCGTTTGCGCGAAAGAAGCGTATTCAACGGTTCACCCGTTATTTCTGCAATCTCCTTGAAACTTCGTCCTTCCAACTCGTGCATCACAAAAACCTCGCGTTGTTCATCGGGAAGTTCATCCAACGCTTCGGACAGTTCTGTCCACACCAACGACCGTGCATAGACCCGGTCGGGGTTTTGGCGCGGGTCGAACAGAATCTCTTCAAGATTCAGCGGCGCAGACGGATCGTCAGCGGCGGAAGGAAGAGAATCGGGGCGACGCTTCCGATACCAATCGATGATCTTATTCCGAGCGACAGTGAAAAGCCAAGCCGTCATTTTCTCGATAGGCTCTGTAACGCTGTAGCTCGCCGCCAACTGATAGAAAACATCCTGCAGAATATCTTCCGCGTCCGATTGGTTGCGCACCCGCTTGCGGATAAAATCCAACAAGCGTTTATGTTCCGACCGGACCGTGTGGTCAAGCGTCGCAGCTGTCTCTTTTGAAATTGTAAGCGCGTCCGTCACACAATGTCCTTGTTTATATCCTAAGACGAAGAACAAAGAAAATTATTGTAATGTTTCACCGC
>CAWJKX010000057.1:0-6670 GCA_963843065.1 uncultured Bacteroidota bacterium | reverse complement strand
TTATGTTAACATCTGCTTCGACTCGTAGGTATTTCTCAATGGAAGAATTTATTCCCTCTGATTGAAGAATCACTCTCCAAAGGCGGCAGCCTTTTTGTCGTCGGGGATACGAAGCAATCGATTTACGGTTTTCGCGACGCCGATTGGAGGATCATGAAACGGTTGACAGAAGCAAACCCGTTTCCCTCCGCTTATCATGACGTACAGTCGCTCGATATCAATTATCGCAGTTACGAAAAGATTGTCGCATTCACGAAAGAAGTATTTCACACAATTATTCCGGGCCAGGGGTTTGAGGATGAAGCGGCGGCGAGCGGACTGTCGACGTATGAACAGCATGCGACGCCGGAACATACCGGTAAAGGATATGTCGAGGTCGATATTGTTCAAGAACAGGATGGTGATCCTCCCGAAAAGGAAGCTCTTCGCACGATTATTCAAGAGTGCCGATCCCGCGGGTACCGCTACAGCGAAATCGCGATCCTGACACCGACCAACAATCATGTTATCGAAGTCAGCGGCTGGCTCAACGAAAAGGGGATCCCAATTATTTCGCACTCCACGCTCGACGTGAGGCGCCGAAAAAGCGCCGGGGAGTTCATTGCCCTTCTGCGGTTCCTTGATTCACCCGTTGACGACCTCTCTTTCGCGACATTTATTCTGGGTGATGTTTTCAGCAACACTCTTATGAAGCGAAATAGCGGAATTTCGCGCAGCGAGCTCACCCGGTTTATCGTCGAAGAACGGGCTCGCGGCCCGCTTTATACGGCATTCCGCGATCATTTCAAAAATTTGTGGGACGAATTTTTCGAACATCTCTTTAATGTCGTCGGTTACCTCCCCTTGTACGACCTGGTCTCTGAAGCGTACAAAATATTCGATGTATTTCAGTCATCGCCGGATGAAGAAGCATCGTTAGTGAAACTGCTTGAAGTGATAAAAGCGTTCGAGCAGCAGGGGGCGAACACTATGAAGAATTTTCTCGCATATTCCGATGATGATGCCGCCGAGGATGTTTGGAGGATTGATATTCCCAAAGATATCGATGCTTTGCAGGTCATGACAATCCACAAAGCAAAAGGGATTGAATTTCCCGTCGTGATCGTCTTGTTGTACGACCAATCTCTCCGGGGGAAAAGTTTTCTGCTGCGGGATGATGAGCAATCCGTATCGATCCTGAAGGTCAACAAAAAAATCGCGGACAACGTTGACGAAATCCGCGAACTGCTGGAAGCAGAGCAATTCCGGGATACGGTGGATACATTCAATAAACTCTATGTTGCTTTTACGAGAGCTGAAAAAGAAATGTATGTCATCGGCGTGTACAAGAAAGAACGGAAAGAGCCTACAATATTTCTTCCTCAACAGGGGTATGAACCGGCTCCCAAGCCTTCCGTAACTGCGAGCACTGTTCAAAAGGAGAATATCTTTAAGCCGTTTCATCATACAATAAGAAAACCCCTTGTTGTGCAAACGTACGAAAATGTCGGGGCACAGGAAACAAAGAGAGGGGATTTTGTCCATCGCGTTCTCTCCTGCATCGAGTTTATCGACGACGATCCGGGCGCGCAGGTCGATGCGGCGATCGCGCGTGTCAGCCACGAACTTCCCGCTCCGCTCTCTCTTGACGAAGTGAAATCAATCGTTCATGAATGTTTGAACGATCGCGCTATGCGCGACTGGTTTATCCGAAAAGAAGAAAGAATTGTGCTGCGGGAGCAAGAACTTGCAAACCGCGAGGGCGCATTGTATCGGGCGGATCGAATCGTCGTTGATGCAAAGACCGTCGCAGTGATCGATTTTAAGACCGGCGGGGACGAACATGAAAACGACTATGTTGTGCAGGTCAAGAATTACATGGAAATGCTGAAAGAAATTTATCCGGAGAAAGTAGTTCACGGCTATCTTGCGTACGTCGATTTGAAAAAAGTGAGGAGTGTTTCATGAGCGTGGTTTCTCTCATTCCGGCTCACGTTACTATGATCGACGAAATTGCATCTCTCCTCGGACAGAATGGCCGGGATTATTCAAAAAACATCGTCGTGTTTCCCGGGAAGCGTCCGGCTCATGCGCTGCGCAGGGTTTTGTCGAAGAACACCGGCGGAGGATTCTTACCTCCGAGGATATTCTCAATCGACAATTTTGTTGACTATCTGTTCCGGGAAAAGTTGAACATCCCGGATAGAACTATGGAATCGCTCGACGCCGCCGCGATACTATACGAGATTCATCTGGCGGACACACGGCGGATAGGAGGCAATAATTTTACATTGCTTGATTCATTCCTGCCGCTCGGGATGAAAATTTTCGGCGAAATCGAAGAGTTGTGGATTGCAAATATTCCGATTCCCCGGATATGGGAAGCGCTGTCCGGGATCACCTATAGCGGTGTTACATCGCTGCTCGTTTTTTACGAGCAATTCTACTCACTTGCCGGCGAAAGAGGCCTTGCGACCCGCTCGATGAAATACCGGACAGTCGCTGAGAACGTCGCGGAGATGGATTTTGCTGAATGGTCGAAAATCATTTTTGCCGGATTTTTTGCCTTAACGAATTCAGAACAAGCTATCCTGCGGCATTTGAACACACTCGATAATGCCGTGCTGATTTTCCAGAACGGTCCGGGGATTGGCAAGCGGCTGAAAGAGATAGGTTTGTCGCCGGAAACGCCTCCGCACGGGACGGCACGACCTTCGTTCCATTTCTATCAAAGCGCTGACACCCATGGGCAGGTGTTCGCACTCACGAAGCAGATCGATGAGCTACAGCGACGCCGCGAATTGTCATTTGACCGAACCGCCATTGTGCTGCCGGCGGCGGAGACGCTCTTTCCCGTATTTCACCAGACCCTCGCACTCGTTCCGGACAACGAATACAATATTTCCCTCGGGTATCCGGCAACACGGACACCAGTCTACGGATTCCTCGATACGTTGCTGGAATTGATTGTGTCAAAATACGAGCACCGGTATTCGGTTGCGCACTACATCAAATTCGTTCTTCATCCCTACACAAAAAACATTCGGTATGAAAAGCGGTCGGATGCCACACGCATTCTCTTCAACACGATCGAAGATTTTTTTCTCAGGGAACATTCGGCAGAATTCTTTTCGCTCGAAGAGTTAGAAAACAATACATCATTGTTCGAACGGGTAGCGAAACGGATTGCGGGACTCGGCGAAAGCGTATCGTCAATGTTGTTGAAAGAACATTTAATATCCATCCATACAAACACGGTGCGAATGTTTGACGCCGTAGAAAACATCGGTGCGTTCGCATCAAAAGCGACCGGTATTCTCAATTATATCAATGCCCACAGCACAGCGCAGCTTCATCCATTCTTTCGTCCGTTCGTAGAGGCGATAGTCGAAGACCTTGAGGCTGTTTCAACGTCGCTCCTATCCGACCGCCACTTCAATGAATTTGTTGAATATGTATCGTTTTTCCGGAACTACATTGCCGCAGCAGAAGTTCCGTTTACCGGAACGCCGCTTCATGGGCTGCAGGTGCTCGGTTTTCTGGAGACAAGGAACCTGCAATTCGACAAGGTTTTTATCCTCGATGCCAATGATGATGTTCTTCCCGGCAATAAAGGGCACGATGTTCTGCTGCCGGTGAAACTGCGCGAATCACTCGGACTTTCGACGTTCCGGGAGAGGGAGCGCATGGCGGAATACTATTTCAACTGCCTGCTGCAGGGGGCAAAGGAAGTGCATCTTTTTTTCATCCAGGATGGGAAGAAAGAGAAAAGCAGGTATGTTGAGAAATTGTTGTGGGAAAGGGAGCAGCAGGAAAAGAGGATTCAGGCAAACGAGTATGTTCAAACTCTCCGATACCGGATTCAGCTTGCGAACGCAACGCCGGCGGCAATACCGAAAACCGAACGCGTAGTTGCTTCTTTGAAGGATTTTTCATTCAACGCAACGGCATTGGATACATATCTGAAATGTCAATTGAAATTTTACTATGCTTACGTGCTGGAGTTGCAGGAACGGGAAGAAGTTTCGGGCGAGTTGGAGCATGCCGACGTCGGAATCTTTGTCCATCTCGTGCTTGCAGAATACTTTCGCAAATTCAGAGAGAAGGTGTTGGAGAAAGACGCACTGACGCTCGCCTCGCTTGAACACACCATCGATGTGCTCTTTACAAAAGAGTACGGCGGCAGCATCATGGGGCCGGTATATCTCTTGAAGAAACAGATCACAACACATTTGAAAGACTTTCTCGTTTACTATCAACTTCCATTATTGGGAAGAGATATTACGCTGCTGGATCTCGAGTTAAAGCTGGAATCATCGATCGGCCGGTATCAGTTCAACGGGAAGCTGGACAGGGTGGAACGGCGCGGCGGGAAAGTTTATATTCTCGATTACAAGACCGGCAGCAGTGAAAAGTACACAAGGATAAATTTTAAGAAGTTGAGCCTTGAAAACCGGGACTCGTGGAGCGATTCAATTGGTTCGCTCCAGCTTCCGTTGTACGCGATGCTCTACGCCAAAGCGGCTGGGATTCAGGCCGATGAGATTATCCCGGCATACGTATTTCTCGGCAGGCAGAAAATTGACGAAAACATTGAGGAGCCATTGTTTATTGAATCGGATTTTCCTGCTGAAAAATTCAAGATGCTGGAAAAAATTATCGTCGGATTGTTGGACGAGATAACAACTATCGACCGTCCGTTTGAACCGACGAAAAATTTTGAACGAGAATGCCGAACCTGCTCCTTCAAGTACATTTGCGGTACGCAATGGGTCGGGTAAAGACTGAAGCCGGCGGAAGCTATTAAACCCCACCCTGCCCTCCCCTTAAAAGGGGAGGGATACAGGGAGGGGTTAGAAACATCAACACAACCCATAAATTTTCAAAAGGAGCATCCATCATGGCCAAATCGCAGCCGCGCAAGATCGATTGGAACAAAGCATTCCAACCGCTGATTAAGAAATATAAAGGGAAGAAGCATCCGCTCGATTACAAAAGCCGCTATCAATTGCTTGTGATGGTGATCCTTTCCGCGCAGGATTCCGATAAACATATCAATGAACTTGCCCCGGCGTTGCTGAAAGCATTTCCGTCGATGAAGGAGCTGGCGAAAGCGAAACCCGATGAATTGTATAAATTCATCGGCAAGGTTCGGAATTTTGCAAACAAAACGAAGTGGCTCATGACTCTCGCAAAAACCGTCGGCAGCGACGATAAGATTCCTACCACGATGGAAGGATTGACCGCGCTTCCCGGCATAGGAAGAAAATCCGCGAACGTCATCATCCGTGAGTCGGGAGGAGAAGCAGAAGGAATCATTGTCGACTTGCACGTTCTTCGTGTTGCGCCGAGGCTCGGCGTTGCGGCCGGAACCGATCCGAAGAAGATCGAGACCCGGCTTATGGAAGAGGTTGCACGAGAGCATTGGAATGATATCGGCATGGCGCTTTCTTTCCTCGGCAGGGAAATTTGCCGCCCAACCAATCCGAATTGTGGAGAGTGTCCCATGAATACTGTATGTGCTTATTATGCTTCGATGAAGTGAATTGAAGATCGAGTAAAAATCACGTTTCAGTTCTGGATCGTCTGTTTTTTGAACTGTCAGATGTGCTTCAACGGTAAGAACTTCCGCTCTTGCTGAGAACCGCTGCGTAGCCCTCTGTGCGTTGGACGGTATTGCAATTCTTCACGCTCGAAAAAATGCAGCCCACTTGATTCTTTAGAGTTTTTCGACTATTTTACCAATACAGTCGAAAGGACGATTTTGAACGAAAAGCTTACACGAGACAAAGAGGAAGTCATTTTGCGCTCTGCCCAGCGCAGATTTGCCTCATTCGGCTATTCCAAGGTGACGATGGACGAGATTGCCGAGGATATCGGTATGGCAAAAGCTTCTCTCTATTATTACTTCCCGACGAAGGAAGCGATTTTCAGGTCGGTTGTGCTGCATGAACAAGAGGAATTCCTTACGCAGGCAAACAGCACGCTTCAGCAAAAAAAATCGGCGTGTGTGAAACTGGTGGAATATGTTCAATTCCGGTTGAAATTGACCGAACGCCTCACGAATCTCAGCCAATTTCACCAGCAAGGATGGCACGACGTTAAACCGATCTTTAACGATTTGTTTGCGACATTTGTCCAGCAGGAAATTCGATGTGTCACGCATATTCTTCAAGAAGGGAAGAAGACTGGTGAATTCCACGTTGAACATCCGCAAAGGACTGCGTCGATGATACTTCATGCGCTGCAGGGACTTCATTTGCGTTTCTTCCGCGGTTACGATCAGCATGTGACTACCGAGTCTGACCGTGAAATGTTTGAACAAGAAGCGCTTCACTTTGTGAATACTGTTCTCCATGGTGTTTGTAAGAGCAAGTAATTTTATATGACGAAAGGATGTTTTTAATGCCACAGCAAGATGACCAAACCCTCGCACAGAAGGCACCTGCGCCCGGGCAACGAGACATGCAGCCAAAAAACGGAAACGGCGAAGAGGAATCTATTGAATCCCTTCCTTTGTATCGGAATTTCAAAGTTGTTATCCCTTTGTTTATCGTCCTCTTCGGTCTTGCGTTCGTGACGTGGAAGTCCTACATCAACACGCGCGATTTCGTTACAACGGATGATGCTTATATCGACGGCAACAGAGTCTCCATTAGTGCAAAGATTCTTGGACGCATCGATCAGCTGC
>CAWJKX010000056.1:0-19592 GCA_963843065.1 uncultured Bacteroidota bacterium | reverse complement strand
GGTGTCAAGAATTTTTGCTTCTGTTCTTCGTTCCCAAACTCGTTGATGCCGTAACAGACAAGGGAATTATTCACGGACATAATTACTCCGCACGACGCATCAACACGGGATATTTCCTCAACGGCGAGCGAGTAGCTCACGGTGTCAAGTCCGGCGCCGCCGTACTGCTCCGGCACCATCATTCCCATAAACCCCAACTCCCCCAGCTTCTTCACCGCTTCATACGGAAACTCTTCTTTTTCGTCGCGCGACTCTGCAGTGGCGGCCAGTTCATCGTGAGCAAATTGACGGGCAGTCTCGCGAATCATTCTTTGCGTTTCGCTCAGTTCAAAGTTCATTGGTGTGCCTAAAATTTGTCGGTCGAATTGCTGGCTGATAGCCTTTAGCTATTGGCTGTTGGCTTGTACCAAAAGCTAATAGCTAATACCCAACAGCGAACCATTACTTTGCAACCGAATAATCATAGAACCCTTTTCCTGTTTTTCTCCCAAGATGTCCGGCAGCGACCATTTTTTTCAAGAGAGGGCATGGACGATATTTCGAATCGCCGAGTCCCTCATGAAGAACATTCATGATCGATAAGCAGACATCGAGTCCGATAAAATCAGCTAACGCAAGCGGACCCATCGGATGATTCATACCGAGTTTCATAACGGTGTCGATTGATTCAGGCGTTGCAACCCCTTCCATCACACAATACATCGCTTCATTCAACATGGGAAGGAGAATTCTGTTTGAAACAAACCCGGGAAAATCATTCACTTCAACGGGCGTTTTCTCCAGAGATTCGGCCACATTCTTCACGGTCTGAAAAGTCTCGTCTGACGTAGAAAGTCCACGAATGATTTCGACAAGCTTCATGACAGAAACGGGATTCATGAAATGCATCCCAATCACGCGATCCGGACGATTTGTCGCAGCCGCAATCTCTGTAATTGAAATCGATGAGGTATTCGAAGCCAGTATTGCGGCGACAGGCGCAGAAGCAGCAATTGTTTTGAAAATATTCAGCTTAATGTTCTTGTTCTCGGTTGCAGCCTCAATGACGAGATCAGCAGACCGGACGGCCTCCGAAAGTAAATCCGAAGTTGCGATGTTGCCAAGCGTTCTCGTTTTCTGCTCCTCGCTAAGGATTCCTTTTTTGACTAGCCGGTCGAGGCTGGACGTTATTGTTTTCAGCCCGCGCTCATTCAATTCTTTGCTGATGTCGTTAAGCGTAACATTGTATCCATATTGCGCAAAAACGTGGGCAATGCCGATCCCCATCGTTCCTGCACCAATTACAGTAATACTCTTGATTTTCATATCGTGTCCAACTTTTGGGTGTTATTTACTAATGAGTAATCAGCATGGCATCATCTCCACAACCATTGCACTGGCCTCTCCGCCGCCGATACAAATTGCCGCCAGGCCTCGCCTCAAGCTTCTTTGCTTTAATGCATGGATCAGCGTAACAACAATTCGCGCGCCGCTTGCGCCGATAGGATGACCGAGTGCGACAGCGCCGCCGTTGACATTCACTTTTTTCACGTCGATACCGAGAATTTTATTTACTGCAAGGGCCACAACTGCAAATGCTTCATTGATCTCGAACAAATCAATCTGCTCCAGCGTCATATCCACTTTTTTTAATACCTTTGGAATTACGTCCGCCGGTGCGGTTGTAAACCATTCCGGCTTCTTCGCCGCCGATGAGGTCGAGATAATTCTCGCCAGGGGTTTCAGCCCGAACGATTTCGCCCTTTCGGAAGACATGAGGACAACAGCTGCAGCGCCATCGTTGATCTTTGAAGAATTCGCAGCAGTCACGGTTCCATCTTTTTGAAACGCCGGCTTCAAAAGGGGAATTTTTTCAAAATTTGTTTTCTTTTGGGTCCTCGTCTTCTTCAACGTATACAACATCCCCATTTTTTTGAAGAATGCCTACCTTCACTATTTCATCGTTAAAGCGCCCTTGAGTTTGAGACTCCTGGGCGCGCCGGTAACTGAGGATCGCAAATTGATCCTGTTCATTTCTCGAAACAGCGCATTCCTTGGCGCAGAGTTCTGCGGCATTCCCCATGTGGAAATTGTTGTACACATCCCACAGCCCATCCTTGATCATCGAATCAATAAGCTCTGCATTTCCCATCTTGTAGCCGTTGCGGGCTTTCTCCAACAGGTAAGGAGTGTTCGACATGCTCTCCATTCCTCCGGCAACAACAACATCGGCATCGCCAAGTTGTATCGCCTGCGAGCCAAGCATAATGGCCTTCATTCCCGAACCGCATACCTTATTGACCGTCATGCATTCGACTGACGCCGGAAGTCCGGCAAAGATCGCCGCTTGACGAGCGGGAGCCTGCCCCTCTCCGGCCGTCAAAACATTCCCCATGATCACTTCATCGACAGTGTCCTTAGAAATTGCTGCTCTCCGCAAAGCTTCCTCGATGACAATTGCCCCGAGCTTAGGAGCTGTAATGGAGTTTAGCGCGCCGCCGAAAGAGCCAATGGGTGTTCTGCAAGCACTGATTATAACTGCTTCTTTCATATGAATCTTTTTTCGGTAAGGTACGACTCTTGGAATGAAAAGGCAAAAGGCGAATTTCTATAGTGCCTTTAGAGCCTGGGCGAGGTCTTCGATCAGGTCTTCCCCATCTTCTAATCCGACTGAAAGGCGGACCAGACCCGGTTCGATACTAAAATTTCCGGATTCAATTTCCAGAGCGGTGGGCGGAACGACGACCGAATACGGTATAACAAGGCTTTCCGTACCACCCAAGCTGGGTGCGATGTATGGAATTGAGAGCGCATCAACAAATTTTTTTGCGCGTTCGGCGGAACCGATGTCGAAGGAGATAACGCCCCCGAACCCGTTCATTTGTCGTTTCGCAATTTCAAAATTCGGGTGAGTTGGAAGCGATGGGTAAAAGACCTTCTTGACCTCAGATTGAGCCGCAAGAAAATTCGCAATCGACTCGGCCGATGTGTTTTGGTGAGCGACACGGAGCGGAAGCGTCTTGAGTCCACGGATCAGTAAATAGCTCGAATGTGCATCCAACGTCCCTCCGATTGTGAAGTGAAGTTCGCGGATAGATTCAATAATGGATTTTCGTGAAATAATAACACCCGCCATCACATCATTATGTCCCGCAAGATACTTTGTGCAGCTATGAACAACGATGTCGATACCGAACTTCAGAGGAAGAAGGTTCACAGGAGAGGCTAACGTCGAGTCCACCATCGTCCTCACTTTCCGTTCCTTGCAGAGCGCAGCGATCGATTCGATATCCTGAACATAGAGATGCGGATTTGTCGGAGTCTCGAATAAGAAAAGCCTGGTGTTATCCTTGATCGACGATCGGAGTGAGTCCAGGCTGCAGCTTTTCACAGCGGAAACCTCAATGCCGAATCTCGTCAAGACAGAATTGCACAGGTCCTGCGTCTTATGATACATCTCATCCAGAATTAGAAGATGGTCGCCGGGTTTCAATATTCGAAGTAAGCTCACCGTCAGAGCGTACATTCCCGACGAGCACACTATTGCATCGTCCGCCCCTTCAAGGTCAGCAAGCTTCCGCTCTGCAACGGCACGTGTGGGATTGTGATATCGGCCATATTCTTCTCGCGGGTTTGTCTGATCTTTGTGATGTTGCAGCTCATCGACGTTTTTAAAAAAGTATGTTGACGTCAGAGCGATGGATGGTGGTATGCCCCTGTTTGAACGGTCTTTTTCTTCTCCCGAATGCATGCTGCGAGTCCGAATATGTGTTCCCATAGCGCCTTCTAAAAAAAAACCATCCCCCTCTTAAGGGATGGTTTATCAGTGATAACGATTCACATGGAACGCTTAACTGTTCATCGATTTGAGAAACTCTTTATTTTCCTTTGTTCCTCGCATCTTTTCCAGCAAGAATTCCATCGCTTCAACAGGCGTAAATTCACTTAAGAATTTCCGCAAAATCCAAACGCGATTCAATTCATCCTCGCCCATCAAAATTTCTTCTTTCCGTGTTCCAGACCTATTGACATCGACCGCCGGGAAGATTCGTTTATCACTCAGTTTACGGTCGAGCACTATTTCCATGTTGCCGGTGCCTTTGAACTCTTCAAAAATAACTTCGTCCATTCTGCTGCCGGTCTCTACAAGGGCAGTCGCAATGATTGTCAAACTTCCCCCTTCTTCGATATTTCGCGCAGCGCCAAAGAATCTCTTGGGGCGATGCAATGCATTTGCGTCCACACCGCCGGAGAGAATTTTTCCGGAATGGGGAACGACCGTGTTATGAGCGCGCGCCAAACGCGTGATGCTGTCGAGCAGGATGACAACATCGTGCTTCGCTTCAACCAACCGCTTCGCCTTTTCGAGTCACCATGTCCGAAACCTGGACGTGGCGCTCGGGCGGCTCATCGAATGTGGAGGCGACGACTTCTGCACTGACCGAACGCTCCATATCCGTTACTTCTTCCGGACGCTCATCAATGAGAAGCATCATCAGCTTGACATCCGGATGATTTCGAGTGATGCTGTTTGCCATCTTTTGAAGAAGGACTGTCTTGCCTGCCTTTGGCGGCGATACAATCATTCCGCGCTGTCCCTTGCCGATCGGCGACAACAGGTCAAGAATCCGCATGGCATATTCGCCTGGAGCGGTCTCAAGTTTGATCCTTTCGTTGGGATATAACGGCGTCAGGTTGTCAAAAAGAACTCGGTCGCGAATTGTATCAGGATTCTCATCGTTCACCGCTTCAACACGAAGCAAAGCGAAAAAGCGCTCTCCTTCTTTCGGCGGGCGTACTTGTCCGCTGACAGTGTCTCCTGTCCGTAAACTGAATTTTTTAATCTGGGATGGCGAAACATAAATATCGTCGGGGGAGGGAAGGTAATTATAGTCGACAGACCTCAAGAATCCGTATCCGTCGGGCAAGACTTCAAGGACTCCTTTACTGAACGTCAAACCATCTTTCTCGGTTTGAGCTTCCAGAATCTTAAATATTAATTCTTGTTTGCGTAAATCGCTGTAGCCAGAAATGCTGAGGTCTTTTGCGATTTGATTAAGATCAGCAATTTTCTTGGACTTCAATTCTGAAATGTCCATTGGCATAGTGGAAATATCCCTTCAAAAAAAATTAGATTATTTAACTCGCGGAGAGGAAACTATCACACTGATTGAATGAGCCTCAAAATAGTACCGATGCTTGATTGCTTAAGGTCTGATAATTGGCAACAAACGAGGTAATCTAGAAGTGTTAAACCCAAAAAAAACCCTTGTCACAAAAACATCTTTATTGGTTAAAATATAGAGTTAAATGCTTTCATTGTCAAGAACTTTTTCGGTGATGCGTTTGTGGGAATACCCGCAACGCTTCGCCGGCAACATAGTGGGAACCGCATATCAATAACAGATCATTCTTCTTTTGAGTTCGCAATGCTTCGCGAATCCCTTCGGCAACATGCGCACATGAGCTTGCATGGCATTTCGACTTGCGAAAAAGATCTGCGATGACGGCCGCGGATAACGCTCTCTCCGTTGCCGGTTGAACCGCAAAAACAGCGGGTTTTAATGCTGCGAGAATTCGAATCATAGACCTGTAGTCTTTATCCTTCATTACGCCAAAAACAAGAACAAGATTCCTGTATTCAAACCCCTGTAGCGAATCAACTGTGGCAGAAACGGCTTTCGGATTATGGCCAACGTCGAGAATGATTAAAGGACGCTGCTGCAGAACTTCGAATCGACCGCGGATTCCCGTCAATTGGCGTACATGCTCAAATCCATGTCGAATCGCCGGGACGGTTACGGAGAATCCCTTTGTCTGCAACAATTCAAGGGTGATAATCGCAACTGTACTGTTTCTCAATTGATATTTCCCGAGCAGCGGAATCCGGAGGCCTTCATAAGAAGTGTCTTCCGTGCGGATATTTGCAATTTGAAAACCGTGCTCCTCAACAGCAATCCGTGTGGATCGCACTGTATCGATTGTGATAAGACGAGAGTGCCGCTGTTTTGCTATTTCCCTCAATTCCAAAAGAGCGTTCCTGTTCATTGATCCAACAACGCATGCTTTGCCTCGCTTGATGATCCCACCTTTTTCATAAGAAATTTTCCGCAACGATCGGCCGAGTTGCTGTGTGTGGTCCTTTGCTATTGATGTAATAACAGAAACCTCAGGAACAAGAACATTCGTCGCGTCAAGTCTTCCCCCCAAACCTGTCTCAATAACTGCAACATCGACTTTCTTATCTGCGAAGAACTTAAATGCGATCGCAGTTGTCGCTTCAAAAAATGTCGCTTGTAAATCGTCAATTTGAGGACGGAACAATGCAGCGTATCGAGCGAGGTCCGAGTCCGAAATCATTTTGCCGTTAACGCGAATCCGTTCGTTGAATTTCACCAAATGCGGAGAGGTATACAGTCCGGTCCGGTAACCGGCAGATTGCAGCACTGCTGCAATCATCGCGGAAGTCGATCCCTTTCCATTTGTCCCTGCAACGTGAACAGACCGAAATCGTTTGTGAGGATCATGGCATAAATGAAGCAACGCGCGAATGTTCCGCAACCCGAGCTTCATTCCGAAAGTCTGCAGGCCGTAAAGATATTCGAGTGTCGAACTGGTTTGAGGCACGAAAGATGATTGACAAAATTGCGGAAATTAAAGCCAACTTTGAATGACAGAAACGTTGGCGTCGGCGCTCAGACTTCCCACCAATTGCGATATGTTATCGATTGAATGGATGGCGCAATACTCTGCAACACCCTTCGAAATCTCAACCGCCGATGCGGGATTGACAAAATTCTGTGTTCCGACCTGAATAGCGCTCGCTCCGACGAGAAAAAATTCTACCGCATCTTCCCAGGTTGCGATACCTCCGATTCCAAAGATCGGAATTTTAACTGATTTATAAACTTCAAAAACTTTCGCAAGGGCGACCGGCTTGATCGCCGGGCCGGACAATCCTCCGGTAACGGTGGAAAGCTTCGGCTTTTTTGTACGAATATTTACCGCCATTCCAATAAGTGTATTAATGACAGAAACGGCATCGGCACCTTCGGCTTCTGCAGCACGCGCGAATTCGGAAATATGGGTGACGTTGGGAGTCAGTTTAATGATAAGCGGTTTTCGAGTCCGCTTCCTCAACTCCTTCGTGATGAGCGCTACCTTAACCGGGTCAGTACCCGAAACTAAGTCCCCCCTCTTTGACGTTCGGACATGAAACATTGATTTCAAACCCGTCGACACGTTTATGCGGATCAAGCAATTCGAGAACGCCGCAGTATTCTTCAACGGTGCTTGCCGCGATGTTCGCGATAATAGCGCATGCGTGATGTGCAAGAGCCGGAATCTTCTCTTCGATAAATTTATGAACCCCGATATTTGCAAGCCCGATGGAATTCAACATTCCGCTTGCCGTTTCTGCAATTCGGGGGGGGGATTTCCATCCCGCGGTTTCAAAGAGAGCGATTTCGTCATAATGCCCCCCAGTCTGTCGAGTTCGACCAACTCTGCAACCTCATCGCCGTAACCACATGTGCCTGAAGCGACAAAAATTCGATTGTTAAACCGAACGTTCCTCAGCGAAAAAGATTCATTCATAGGTTACAATAATATTTCACGTATGTCAAAAACAGGGCCATCCTTGCATACCAGTTTATATTTTCTCCCGTCGCCTGCCGCTTCAACCGGACATCCCTGACAAAGCCCTATACCGCATGCCATTTCGCATTCCAGCGCTGCATAACACGGTACGTTTTTTTCGCGGGAATATTTCGCCAGCGTTCGCATCATTGGCATGGGACCGCATGAATAAATTCGAGGATGCAAAATCGTATTCTCATCCATAAAATTCTTCAGCATATCGACAACTGTTCCACGGAACCCTTCGCTGCCATCGTCTGTCGCTACGTGAATATTGGCCAACCCTTTCCGTACGACGAATGACGATGTTCGCGCGCCGAGGAACGATATGACTTTTTTCGAAGCATGCAGCCGCGAGTTCAGAAAAGGAAATGCGGCAACACCAAGGCCGCCGGCGACCAACAACGCCGTATCAAACTTTTCATCGTTGAACGGAAACACACCTTTTCCCAGCGGACCAAGGACGTCGAGAGTTTCACCGGCTCTCTTTTGCGACAGCAATTTTGTACCGAGCCCGACCACATTAAAAATGATTGAAACGGTTTCACCTTCCACGGAAAAAATGCTAAACGGGCGCCGGAGAAGCGGAACCACAGACTCTTCCGCTTTGACATTAACAAATTGCCCCGGAAGAGCGCTGCGAGAAATCGAAGAGGAGAGAAAAGAAAGCTGAAAAATATTCGACGCGATTTCTTTTACGGCTGCGATAGGTGCGTGTTCTTGGATCATGAGTTTCTGCAGTAATGATTGCCGGCCGTTCAAGGCTGTTCCCTACCTGGGAGAGGTTTAGGTTTAGTATCTTTAGCTTCAGTTTCGGCCTTCTTTGCTGCCTCCTCTTTTTTCTTTTTCTCGGCCAAGTCTTGTGCAACTTTTCGGTCGGCCTCTCTCTTTTCATTATCTTCTTCTTGTACCTTTGGCTGCACCGCGAGAGCAAATTGAGAACCGGGATATATTTTGATTAAACGCCGGTATACGGCGCTTGCGCTGTCTTCTTTTTCCAGCTTGTTCTCGTACAACCAGCCGATTGTATACAATGCCTTCGGGCAGTACGGCGACGAACGATTCTCTTTCACTATTTTATATAAAATCGGCAACGCACTGTCCGCGTCTGGACCGTCAAAATACGTTTCCGCATGGAGGAACAGTTCTTCTGCAGAGTCTCTTCGGGCAACAAGCAAAGGAATTCCTAATATTCGGCGGGATTCCTGCGCATATGGAGATTCTGGATACCTCGAGATAACCTCCGAGTACAACGAATCAGCGCTCCCTTTCTCTTTTGTTCCCTTTGTCTTGAAAATTTCAGCGATAGTAAACAATGCCCGCGGTGCATATTCGGTCTGCCCCCCTTCATCTATGACTCTTTGATACCAGAATAACGCGGAATCTTCACGTTCGATCTCAAGATAAAAGACTCCGGCAAGTTCGAAGTGATCTTTCACTATTGTTTTACGAAGAGTATCAACACTATGCGTTTCTGTTGCCAGAAGCCGTGCGGTGGATTCCTTTTTAAGAGAATCAAGCCGCACCAATGAATCCCTCTCCGCCACCGACTTTTGAGAAATTTCCTTAGAACCAGGGAGAGCTTTCGCGCTTTGTGAAAAAGCCGAGGAACTGTCTATCGTATGAATGGTGTCGGCTGCAAGGGCTACGGAATCGCGTTTAATTCTATTTGCTTTGATTGTTGCGATAAGACTGTCGGAACGCCTCATGTCCGAATAGAGCATGAAATATTTTACAAAAGCATCCGCTTTTTTTGCCGCGTCAGCGGTTATTAAGGAGGCTGGATATTCAAGCCGTGCCTTGCTATAACTCGATCCAGCTTTGGCATAGTCAATTTGAATTGTTTCATAAATTTTCCCGAGATCATAATATGCTTTCGCAGCATCGTCGGTTTTTGCATACGTTGTATCGACAAACGAGAACTTGGCAATTGCATCCGCTATTCTGTTTTGAGCAAGATACATCCTCCCGATTTCAAGTTGAATTCTTGAGAAATTTTCAAAATTTTTTGCGTAACGGAGAAATCCTTCGAGACGGCTCAACGCTTCGTCATATTGATGTGCGGAGATGAGAATTTTAATGTTTTCAAACTTTGCCGCAAACGACGTCGCATATTCAGGATCGAATTCTTCAACTCCCGTGAACGCCTTCGACGCTTTCTGCGTATCGCCAATCGCAATATAACAGTAGCCAATCTGCAATTGGGTTTCCGCGTTTACGGCACCATCATTCGACGTCTCTAATGACCGTTGATAGTTCGTTATCGCTCTTTCGTAGTCTTGGCTGCGGTAGTAATACCTCCCTATGGAAAGGGATGCTAGTCCGGCAATCCGCTTTTCTTTCTTATCCACTGCATCCTGGTAGAGGCGTTCAAGCGACTGAACACCTTCATCGTATCGTTTCTCTCGGAGGAGAGAGCGGCCGTACCATAATTCAGCTTCAAACCGAAGATCACTGTCAGGAAATTTTGCAAACATTTCTAAAAATTTCCGTTGAGCTTTCAGGTCATCTCCAAGATAAAAATAAGACTTTCCAATCATCAAAAGAGCGTCATCCACCCATTTGCTCGTCGGATAAAACGTCAGCAGCTTGGAGGCTTTCTCGATGGCAAGATTGAATTTATCTTTGGCGGTTTGAGAAATGGAGATCTCTGGTGCTAACGAAATCGGTTTGCCCAGCGACTGAGTTTGAGCGTCAAGAATCTCTTTTTCGCCGGCATTGAATGCGGTTTGAGCATTGTAGTACGTGTTGAAATACGAAACCGTATTCACGTACCGCTGGTTCACAAAACTCGCACATTCATTGTAAACTTGGCATCCCTCGGCAACGAAAAGGAAGCCAAGAAGCAATAGATAATAATATTTTCGCATTATCGTTCCGTTATTATCAGTAAGATAGACAAAAGGCGATTCTTATTCAAGGACAAGGCTGTTAAACTTATTTCTCTTACGGATTGTCATATAAAGTATAATACACAACGCTACAATAATCATTACACATTTATGGAGTATCTATGAAAAAATATTTGGTGGCAATGCTGGTTGTCGCACTCGTCGGCATCAGTAACGCCCAGGAACAACCGCCGGAACCGCCGATGAAAAAGCCGATGTCGCACATGGATAAAGAAAACCCCATGGCTAAGTTAAAACTGACCGACGAACAGAAAAAGCAAATGAAGGAGCTAAAATTTGAAACTGATAAGAAAGCTATTGAGCTCCGGTCGCAATTGGCTCTTTCGAAGCTTGAGTTGGGACGCCTTTTGACCTCCGAGGCTCCGGACAAAGACGCAATCGAGAAAAAAATAAATGAAGTTGCAGCGAACGAAATCGCGCTGCACATAAACAAACTTAATGCTTGGTTCGAAGCAAACAAATTCTTGACGCCTGAACAGCAAAAAGAATGGCGCAAAGTACTTCGCGCCGAGGCGATGGAGCGGATGGAACATGCACGCCGCGATGGACACACGCGCTTTGAAGGAATGGACCATCACCAACAGGAGTGACAATACCTCCTTCCGCCTTTTGCTGAGACACAACCGAATGCTTATGCATTTTGTTGTGTCTTCAGCGGTGTTATGCTAATACCCTTTTGCCTTGTCAACGGCGGTCAAGAACGGCTTGCCGTCGAGATACTGTTTCAAGTTGTCGATAAAAATTTCTGTAAGTAAATGGTAGTAGTGTGGGATTGGACCGCCGATGTGGGGTGTGATAAAGATGTTTTTAGCATTCCATAGCTGATTATTTTTTGGCAATGGCTCTTCTTCAAAAGTGTCAAGAGCAGCCGCCTTTATTCTCCCCTCTTCCAACGCTTTGACGAGAGCGTCTGCATCAACTGAAGCACCCCTTCCGAAGTTGTAAAACACTGCGCTTGGCTTCATCGCGGCAAATTCCTTCTCTCCGAACATTTTCGTCGTTTCAGGCGTGAGCGGCGTAACGTTGACAACATGGTCAGAATTGCGCAGCAATTTTTCCATTTGTGACGGAGCCAATACTTCATCGACAAATTCCACCGCCAGAGGCGTTCGTTTCGTGCCGATAACTTTCATGCCGAATGACCTTCCAACCTTGGCCATCATACTGCCGATAGAACCTAATCCGACAATCCCCAGCGTCTTACCCGCAATAACATCGGACTCCTTGATGAGTGCAGTTGTCCACTCATTTTCCTTCTGGAGGTCATGGTATAAAAACAACTTCCGGGTGATGCCAATCATCAATCCAAAGAAGAGTTCGGTCATTTGAGATGTATGCATCCCCCGTGAACAACAGAGCGTAACATCGCTCTCTAATAATTCCGGGTATAAAAACCGATCCGACCCGACCGTCGAGATTTGTACCCAACGAAGCTGCGGCATGAGCAGAAACTGATCCCTCGGAATATCTCCGAAGAGGATCTCCGCCGATGAAAATTGTTTCTTCCCTTCTTCGATCGTTGGCGCATAATGAACATCAATAAGCGAAGAGACTTCACTGATTCTTTGGAGCTGGCCGGGTGTGAGAGAGTACGTAATAAGAAGCTGATGAGAAGTCTTCATTGATTATTTCTTGGATTTCAAATCGCTGCTATGCCCCGGAAAAAACCTTGCCTTCGGATCGATAAACGATTTGATATTATTGACAGCTATGGCCGCCTCGCCAAACCCTGTGGCGATAAGCTTAAGTTTCCCCGGGAAGGTCGCAATATCTCCGGCAGCATAAATACCGGGAATATTTGTCTCCATTTTTGTTGTCACCTTAATATCCCCCTTTTCAATTTCCAATCCCCAATCCCTAAGGGGGCCGAGACTGGCGACGAACCCCAAATTGAGAAGAAGGTGGTCGACCTTCAGTGCTTCAGTTTCATTCGTTCTATTATTCTTGATGACAACCTGTTCGATCGAAGAATCGCCGCCAACAGAATCGATTTCGAACCAGAGTTTGACGTCTGCGTGAGAGGACATCAGTTTTTTCACACTATCTTCATGAGCCCGGAATTCATCGCGTCGGTGAATAAGGGTAATGTGCTTTGCAGTATCCTGCAAATTAAGCGCCCAGTCAACGGCGCTGTCGCCTCCGCCGACAATCAATAATTCCTTATCTTTAAAAATGGATTTGTCCTTCACGAAGTAATGGACACATTTGTTCTCTAATTTTTCTAATCCCGGAAAGTCGAGCCGGCGTGGAACGAACGCGCCGATGCCGACGGTAAGGAGTAACGCCTTTGTACAATGGTCTCCACCGTTGTGTGTCGATAACTTGAGAATTCTTTGTCCGTCAATTTCGTCCGGATGAAGTGATTCAACCTTTTGATTAAGACAAACAGTGGGATTATGATGAAGCCCCTGTTCAATGAGATTTTTTGCAAGTTCTTTGGCCACGACTTTCGGGAATCCTGCAACATCATAGATATATTTTTCGGGATACAGCGCGGTCAACTGCCCCCCCAACTCCGGAAGTGCATCGATAATTTTCGTTTTCATATGGCGAAGGCCGGCATAAAAAGAGGCAAAAAGCCCGACCGGCCCACCGCCGATGATTGTTATATCAAAAATATCCATAGTTGCTCGCAATGAATTTACTTCGGATTTATTGTCGGGCGAATATCTATTTCACTGACATTGCTCCGAGCCGGCATGGTAAGAGCAAAAAGAACCGTGTCGGCAACGTCTTGAGGCTGAATAATTTTATCCGAATCTTTTGAATGATCGGAGAAAGAGGTGTTGACAGACCCGGGACAAATTGCGACAACGCGGATATTAAAATCTCGAACTTCCAACATCAATGAGCGTGAAAAACCAAGAATGCCCCATTTTGTTGCAGAATAGGTCGCACCGCCGACGAATGAATTCTTTCCCGCCAAAGATGCAATATTGATGATTGCGCCACTCTGTTGGCGAATCATTGTTGGAAGAACTCCCCTGCAGCATAAGAACACGCCGCGTAAATTCACGTTCATCATCCCGTCAAAATCTTTCACTGAAGTATCAGCAACCTTGGAAAAGATGCCATAACCGGCGTTGTTGACCAGAATGTCAACAGTGCCGAATGCATCCGTCGATTTTTTTATAACGCGCTCAACATGAGATTCATCCGCAACATCTGCCTGCACCACAAGGCACTGTCCGCCGTTCTTGTGAATTTCTTTCTCGGCCGTCTGCAAATCGTCTTGATGGCGCGCTGCAAGCACAACCTTAACTCCCGCCTTGGCCAAAGAGAGTGCAATAGCTTTTCCAATTCCCCTGCTTGCACCGGTCACAATAGCCGTTTTATTGTTCAGCGATTCGCTCATGGTTTACAAGTCTCCTTCTACGGGACGGATGACAATTTCTTCCGTAAGAACTCGTTTCGGCTGACAGATCACTGATACGACGACTTCGGCCACATCTTCAGGCTGCATCATTTTGTTGTGATATTTTTTCCGTTCGTCGCGATTCCACATTTCTGTTTCAACCGCGCCCGGCAAAATGTCAATGACGCGGATTCCATTTCTTCTCACCTCTGCCCGTAAACTGCGAGACAGAGCAAGCGCTCCGGCTTTTGTTGCCGCATACGCCGATGAATTTTTAAATGTGGTGTTCGCGCTCACTGAGAGAATATTGACAATAAAACCATTGCCTCGCCTCAGCATACCAGGAAGCACCGACTTCGTACACAAAAATATGCCCCTCAGATTCGTTGCCATCACATGGTCAAAATCCTTCACGGTTGTCTTTTCGAATGGCTTAAAATATGTAACGCCGGCGTTATTGACAAGCACGTCAACCTTCTTCAATTTTTTGGAAATTGTTTTGTAGGCAAGAGCTACGCTGTTTTCTTGCTCGACGTCGCATCGAACGGTAGTAGCTTCTCCCCCCAATTTCCTAATCTTTAGAGCATTCTGACGAAGCGCCCGAATATCCCTCCCGGTCAATACAACATGGGCTCCAGAAGACGCAAACGCGCGGGCGATAGCTGCGCCGATTCCGCGGCTGGCTCCTGTGATCCAAACAACTGGAATTTGTTTAGCTGACATGTAATTGCGGCTAAGCGGGTTTGCTGCCAATAAGGGTGAGAAATTCCGACCGGGTTTTGATATCGCTTCGAAATTCACCCAGCATTGCGCTCGTTGTTGCGCGGGAACTCTGCTTCTCAATGCCCCGCATCATCATGCAAAGATGACGGGCTTCGCACACAACGCCAACCCCTTCCGGGCGCAAGGCATCAAAAATCGTCTGCGCAATTTCTTGAGTCATTCGTTCCTGCACTTGAAGCCGCCGGCTGAACATTTCGACGAGACGGGGGATTTTACTCAAACCGACGATTCTCCCTTTTGGAATGTACGCGACGTGAACCTTGCCATAAAACGGAAGTAAATGATGTTCGCACAAACTGAAAAACTCAATATCCTTGACGATGACCATTTCACTATATTTTTCTTTGAAGACCGCTCCGTTGAGAATCGTCTGCGCATTTTCTGAATATCCCTTTGTGAGAAATTTCATCGATTCGGCGACGCGTGATGGCGTTTTTTGCAGCCCTTCTCGCGACGGGTCCTCACCGACCCCGAGCAACAATTGGTGAATGGCCTCTTCCAACTTCATTTTCTGCATTTGCGATCCAGCCATTATGCCTCTCCTTTGTATTCCACAAAATTATTCTGCGTTTCATAAAGCTTCACAGAAAAAAGTCGACCATTTCTAATATAGGGAGCTATCTGGTTCCAACAGGCAGCGGCAATGTTTTCCGCTGTCGGAACGACGCCTTTAAGAAAATCGACATCATAATTGAGGTGCTTATGATCAACTCTGCTGACGAATTGATCCTCAATGATCTTCTTGAGCTCTTTCAAGTCGATGACATAACCGGTTTGCGGGTCGGGCTCGCCGGCTACCGTAATCTCAAGTTCGTAATTATGCCCATGACCGTTCGGGCTGGCACATTTGTCATACACTGCAAAATTTTTGTCATCAGAAAATGACGGATTAAACAAGCGGTGAGCAGCGCTGAAATGAGCTTTTCTGGTAACGTACATCATTTTTTTTCTATGCTTATCGTTCCCTGGTATCGACGAAACTGTGTCTGGTGAGAGATCGGCGGAGCATCTTGCGACGCATCCGCCGATTGATGTTCATTGTCTCTCCCGGTATGTCATGAGTTCGCAAATGTCCCGTAACTGCGGTTATTCGATTTACTATAGCGAGCGATTTCCCGGAGCCGGTCATCCAAAAGCTCAAAGTCGCGCGGATCCTCTGTAGCTAGACTTTCGCAGATTTGTGCTTCAACTCCTTTATGATAGCCTCCACGTCAACACCGAGTCCCTTTGCTACTGCCGTGCCAAGTTTAACATCGGCGCGGAAGAAATGGCAAAGTTGCCGATGAATAATGACATCCTTTTTCGGGCCGGAAATGCCGCTCATCGCGCCGACAATGTTCGACACGATGTTATGACGGTCATAGTCGTTCATAGCTTTGGTGAAAAGCAAGCCCGGCTGCGTGTAGTGGTCGTTTTCGTTAGCGCCGTTGCGATCGTACCAATCAGCAATCGCGCCGTCTAATTCCATCGGCGGCTCTTTATATGCCTCATCGGGATAAATATCGTCGAAGCTATTGGGAAAATAATTCGCGGCACTCCCGGAGTTTCCGTCAACACGCATCGCACCGTCGCGCTGATAATTTGCTACGGCGTACGGGCATTTGTTCACCGGAATCTGCTCGTAGTTCACACCGAGCCGATAACGATGTGCATCCGGATAAGAAAGCAGCCGCCCCTGCAACATCTTGTCAGGGGAATACCCAATGCCATCAACAACATGTGCCGGCGCAAAAGCCGATTGTTCTACGTCCGCGAAGTAGTTCTTGGGAACCTCATTGAGTTCCATGACGCCAACATCGATCAATGGAAAATCTTTGTGCGGCCAAATTTTCGTAAGGTCGAACGGATTAAACCGAGATTTCTTCGCTTGCTCGTTCGTCATTACTTGGATTTTCAGGCCCCATTTTGGGAAATCTTTTTTATCAATGGCTTCGACGAGGTCTCTCTGGGAAAAATCAGGATCCTTGCTTTTCATAGCGGCTGCTTCCGCATCCGTGAAATTTTTGATTCCCTGAAGCGTTTTGAAATGGAATTTTACCCATACTTTTTCATTTTTCTTATTAATCAATGAAAAAGTGTGGCTGCCAAATCCATGCATGTGGCGATAGCCGTACGGTGTCCCTCTGTCGCTCATCAGAATCATCACTTGATGGAGACTTTCCGGGTTTAAACTCCAATAGTCCCACATCATCGTCGGACTCTTGCAATTTGTTCTTGGATCGCGCTTTTGCGTGTGAATGAAGTCATCAAATTTCTTAGGGTCTTTTATAAAGAAAACAGGAGTATTGTTGCCAACCAGATCCCAGTTGCCGTCCTCGGTATAGAACTTCACAGCAAAACCCCGGGGGTCTCGCTCGGTATCGGCGCTTCCCTTCTCACCTCCGACGGTGCTGAATCGGACAAATACTTTAGTCTGCTTGTTGATTTTACTGAACACTTTTGCACGGCTGTATTTTGAAATGTTGTGTGTGACCGTGAATGTCCCAAATGCCCCGCTTCCCTTTGCATGAACGACTCTTTCAGGAATCCGTTCGCGGTTAAAGTGTCCCATTTTTTCATGTAAAATGAAATCCTGAATAAGAAGCGGTCCCCGCGGTCCAGCGCTCATCGTGTCCTCGTGTTGCACGTATGGTTTTCCTGATGCCGTCGTAAGCTTGCGATTTCGTTTCTTTTCCTTGTCCATAATTCTGTCCTCGTTTCTTTTCTTTAGTTGATGTGCGCTTTCGCCATCCTCAACACTGTCAGCCGATTTGATTTTGGTGCTGTTAGACATCGACTCAATCGAAACCGCTGTTCAGCAATGGCCTCGCTAAAGTATTTTTTCCCATTGATCAGTTCATATCGATTAGTCAGGCCTACTGTTTCCCCTCGAATTGTTATCATGATGACACAGATCCGATGGAGGTATCACGAGAGTGCGTTCAGAACTTCGTCCGTATGCCCTTCGACCTTCACCTTCGGAAAAATGTGAGATATTTTTCCTTTTTCATCGATGATCACCGTCGTTCGCTCGATACCCATGTACTTTCGTCCCATGAAGCTTTTCAATTTCCAGACGCCGTACTTTTCAAGAACAGATTTGCTTTCGTCGCTCAACAGGGGAAAATTCAAATCATATTTTGATATGAATTTCTTATGCGACTCTGTGCCATCGGCGCTAATTCCAAGAACAACCGCTCCATTCTTCTTAACTAACGATAGGTTGTCGCGAAACGAGCATGCCTCCTTCTGTACATCCCGAGGTGTCATCCTTAGGATAAAAATATAAAACGATCTTTTTCCCGCGAAACTCCTTGAGGGAATGCTCTTTGCCGTCATCTCCATCCAAAGAAAAATCAGGCGCTATAGAACCAATTTTCAGTTCGGCCATATTCAGCCTCTATCCGATCGCTTTCTTAACGTCGTCATACGGCGGTTCAATGCCCGGCGCATCGGCGATCCATGCATATTTCACTATCCCTTTTTCATCGATGACATATACCGCACGCTTTGCGGCCGTGTATCCTTTTATACCGCCGAGGCCCTCGAAAACGATTCCGTATTGTTTGATGACGGTCCTGTCAAAATCGGAAAGGAGCGGAAAGTTCAATTTATAGTGGTCGGCAAATGCTTTGTTCGCCCACGGACTGTCAACGCTGATCCCAATGACCTGAGCATTGAGAGTATTGTATGCGGACATGGAGTCACGGAAATTGCACATCTCTTTGTCACAGACACCAGTGAATGCACCAGGGTAAAAAAGTAAAACAACTTTCTTACCCGCTGACTCTGAGAGAGGTGAGCGAGGAGTTTTTGTTGTATCGACAAGGGTGAATTGCGGGGCTTTGGCACCAACTGTAACCGACATTGTTGTATCCTTTCTTATTTTTAAAAAATGACTGACAACGAATAAAATTATTACCTTCGCAGGTATGTAACCAAAAATTTTCGAGAGAGTTCCAGGTGGAAGGACATTTTTAACACTTTGAATGGGTAGATGACCACTAAAACTACCAAAAAACTGGACGATAGTCAATGAAGGCGAAATTGCTTTTCAAGCAAAATTGAATATATTTGTTAGCAACTTTTCGGAGAGGTGTCTGAGCGGTTGAAAGAGCCGGTCTCGAAAACCGGTGTCCCGCTTACGTGGGACCGTGGGTTCGAATCCCACCCTCTCCGCAAAATATTCAGATTAATCATTTTTAACACCGTAGATCCTCTTCAATGCGTAGAATATTTGTCGCCATGCTGCTGGGTGCAGCTCTTTTTTCCTTTTTATATGGACACGACTCGGCCACAAAAAGGACGGCAGCGGCAGATACTCTGATCGCTGCAAAAGCGCCGATAGACAGCCTATCAAAAAATGGACCTGATGCAGTTGCGGCGCACAAACACATGACAGCGCTACATACTTTGAATGCAAGCGACAGCACAGCCGTTCAAAAAAACACGAGTTCTCAAAAAACCCAAACAAAGGAATTACCATCTCCCGAACTAAAGAACCTGTCTGAAACAGAAGGTTCTTTGGATCCGAACGGCTATAAAGATACACATTGGGGCATGGCTCTTCTGGATGTCCACAAGTACCTTGTCGACCACGATAGTGTGGACGTAAAGGATATCCGCGACGTGACGAATGGCTTTGAATACACAGGCTCTCTCGCAGGAGACAACGCAGCATTTGTGTACCAATTCGACAATGACCGGTTATTCATCGTCCGATTAACACCAATGGTGAAAGCAACTTCCAAATTTGACTTCCTCGATTCGTTTAACAATTATAGAACGATCCTTGAGGCAAAGTACGGAAATCCAATCCGAAGCGGATTCTCTAAAGAGGATGAATCGTATTTAAGCACTATCGAGAGTATCCAGCTCGGATTTGCCAAAAAATACGTATTGTGGAAATTTGATCGTTCATACATCGTCTTGGCCCTCGTGGGAAG
>CAWJKX010000055.1:0-35165 GCA_963843065.1 uncultured Bacteroidota bacterium | reverse complement strand
ATCAAAAAGATCAAACAGCATTATCCCTCGCACGATATCCTTGCGGAAGAAAGCGGCAAGCAAAATGTACAGTCGGAGTACCGATGGATCATCGACCCGCTCGACGGCACGACAAATTATACTCATTCCCTGCCGATTTTCTGCGTGTCGATCGGCGTTGAGTTGAACGGGGCAATTGTCGCCGGTGCTATCTACGACCCTTCTGCCGATGAAATGTTTACCGCCGAAAAAGGAGGAGGGGCGTTCCTCAACGGAAAAAAAATTCATGTTTCGTCAAACGACTCGCTTATCAATAGTTTGCTCGTTACAGGTTTTCCATATAACGTGAAGGAAAACCCGAACCATGTTGTCGAGCATTTCGTGAAACTTTTGATGGAAGGGCAGGGTGTGCGGCGCCTCGGTTCTGCCGCGCTTGATCTCGCGTATGTTGCAGCCGGGCGGTTGGATGGGTACTGGGAGGTTTTCCTGTATCCCTGGGATAAAGCTGCCGGCATATTGATGGTGCAGGAAGCGGGGGGTGTTGTCACCGATTTTATGAACAATCCAGCGAACATCTACGAGCCGACCACGCTCGCAACAAACGGGAAAATCCACCAACAGATGGTCGCTGTTTTACAAAAGTCTTTGTAGGCTCACCTCATGGCGTCAACCGGTCCAAAAATTCTTATTGTGGATGACGAACCCGACCTGCTCGAGATCACGGCAGAGTATCTGGAAATGGAGGGATACGTGCCGCTCACGGCGTTGAGCGGTGCCGCAGCCATGGAAATCTTAAACGCTACTATTCCCGACCTTATTATATCAGACATCACGATGCCGGGAATGAGCGGTTTCGATTTGTTTGAAAAAATCCGCTCCGATTCAAAGTTCCAGAATACCCCCTTCATTTTTCTTTCCGGCTATGCCGACCTCCAACATATAACGGCAGGTAAAGAGCTTGGCAGCGACGATTATCTTGTGAAGCCGTATGAGCCTGAAATGTTGATCTCTACGATCAAAGGAAAACTGAAACGCAGCCGGCAGTTGAACGATTCGATGTCTCAACAAATGGACAGCCTGAAGAATCAACTTTTCCGGCTCATCTCCCATGAAATGCGCACACCGTTGACATCGATTCTCGGTGCGGCCGAAATTCTCTCCGGCGGAAAGGAGACGTTGTCTCCAGAGGACTTCACAGAGTTTTTACAGATGTTGAAAATCGGCACCCTCAGGCTCAACAGGATGGTCGAAGATTTCCTGCTCGTTATTAAAATCGAATCCGGCGAAGTTTCAAAGGAAATCGATTTCAACGGGGCGTGCATCGTTCCGCTGGAAATCGCGACCCGCTTTGCCTCTGTGCTTGAAGAAATAAAAAAGAATAAAGACATCACTCTCAACATAGAGGTGTCGGACGAATCGCCGTACCTTTTTATTCATCCGCCGCACTTCGAAGATATTGTTGCCCGTTTGTTTGATAACGCATGTAAGTTTTCTCCGCCGGGTGCGGCCATAACGATCGCCTCACACAGCGAAAACGACCGATACATATTCAGTGTAGCAGATAATGGAAATGGGATTCCCCTCGAGAAGCAGGATCGGTTATTCCAAAAATTTTATCAAGTAGATCGCGAATCTCATGAGCAGCAAGGGGCGGGATTGGGACTATACATTGCGAAAAAACTTGCCGAACTTAACAAGTGCACGCTGTGGTGTGAAAGTGATCGGGGGAAAGGTGCCGCGTTTTATCTATCTATCCCAAAAAAAGTGTAGCATTGAGCAAATGTGTAGGACACCTTCAAGGCGTCCTCTGTACTTAAAACTCTTCTCCCTTTTCTCTCGTTATATCAGCCCCTAAACCCTTTAATTTGTTTTCGATAGTTTCGTACCCGCGGTCAAGGTGGTAGACGCGCAGAACTTCTGTCTCGCCGTGTGCCCGTAGACCGGCGAGAATCAGTGCCGCCGAGGCGCGCAAATCCGTCGACATAACTTTTGCACCTGTCAATTTCTTAACGCCACGGATGACGGCAGCATTTTCATTTAGCTCGATGTCGGCTCCCAGACGAACCAATTCCGGAACATGCTTGAAGCGGTCAAAGTAAATTGTATCGGTAACCGTAGATGAGCCTTTCGCGATGGCCATCAACGCAATCCATTGGGCCTGCATATCAGTTGGAAAGCCGGGATAGATGGCCGTCGTAACGTCAACGGGACCAACTTCCTTTGGCGCATGGATTTCAATCGATGTTGTGCCGGCCTTCACCTGTGCGCCGGCATCTTCCAGCCGTGCAGTGACTGCCGAAACGTGCTGGGGATTGCATTCTTCGATTTTCACTTTCCCTCCGCATATCGCGCAGGCGACAAGCATTGTTCCGGTTTCGATTCGGTCCGGGATTGTTTCAATATTCGCAGGGTGCAGAGCATCGATCCCTTCTACCTCGAGTACGTTTGTTCCAATCCCGTCGATTTTTGCTCCCATTGAAACAAGGAGTTCGGCGAGGTTGGTGATTTCCGGCTCTACGGCTGCATTTTCGATCAACGTCGTTCCTTTCGCCAACACCGCTGCCATCAAAATATTCCCCGTTGCGCCGACGCTTGAAATTTTGAATGAAATACGCGCGCCTTTCAACCGCCGCGCCTTCGCAATGATGTATCCGCGCTCCAGGTCTATTGACGCCCCTAATTTTTTCAATCCCTCAATGTGGAGATCGACCGGACGCGGTCCCCATGCGCATCCTCCGGGGAGGGAAACTTTTGCGTGTCCGTAACGGGACACCAGCGGGCCGAGCACGTAAATGGATGCGCGCATTTTCTTCACGTGTTCGTACGGCGCTTCAAATTTGTTGACGCGAAATGTGTTGACGAAGAGCGACCGGCCGCTTCGTTCGACGGTTACTCCCATTGTTTGAAGCAGCCGGGACATAGTGACAACATCGCGCAGGTCGGGGGTATTGTGCAGTTCGTACTTGCCGCTGGCGAGGAGCGTCGCTGGCATCAACGCGAGCGATGCATTCTTTGCGCCGCTGATGCGCACCGTTCCTCGCAGTGATTTACCCCCGTGAATAATGAATTTGTCCACGTCTATCCTCTATGGAAAAATCTTCGATAACTCCTTGTCAATAAAGGCAGGATTCGCGTCTCGGTTGCCGCCATTGTAGTGAGATTACTTCTTCGCCGCAGGTTCTCCGCGAACGTTGCGCTTTCTCCACCAAAAGAATCCGACAGCCAGCATCGCACACCATGAAAGAATGTTTGTAACAAGGCTGATAGTCCGGCCGATAAAATATTTATCAGGATGGAATATGAATTCGACTCGATGCTTCCCCTTCGGAACGACAACCGAACGGAACGCGTAATCCGTTTTAAAGATCTCAGTCTCCGCTCCATCGATGAAAGCTCTCCATCCTTTCGGATAATAAATTTCACTGACATAAAGGAGATTATTGCCCGATGCTTCGACGTCAAAGGAAACATTGTGAATACCGAAATTGTTGACGGCAACCTTCGCCGTCGTGTCGGGAGGTTCAATGGCAATGCCAGGATTCTTCTCAAAAAAAGCGACGTGATGCGGGTCGAACGACATGTCGCGAATACGGTATAGGATTCCAAGGCCGGAGTCGACCGCGATAGAATCGACAAACCATGCCCGCTGGCTCCCCGGAGGATACGCAAGGACTTTTTTATCCTGTCCCTGGAAAACAACTGGAAGGCCGGGAATATTTTCCTTCGGGTCGGCGATGATATACTTGGTATTCATCAGCTCCCACACCGTTGGATTTCCAATTGTCGCAACATCGACGACATCCTGGTATACCCGAATCTTTGCGCCATGGTAGCCGCCGATGCTTTGAAGTCTATAGTATGCTAAGGTATTCGACGGCTCCCTTAAGTTTTCCGTGTCCAGGACTCGGTACAACGATTTGTCCTGCTGGATTGCCTGCACATAGTCCGGTGTGACAAACTCGGCAGCTTGCTGTGTTGCATCGTGAAGCTGCATCGGTTTGTAATCAACTCGCCACAAGTCGACCACCGCCAGCGCAATAATTGAGACACCTAAAGTCGAAGACTTGATGAAACGCTTTCTGTATGCGTAGGCAAGCCCGAATACGGCGGCGAGAAGGAATGTTCCTATCAAATAATCTGATACCACTGAGTCATAGAGAAAATTGAATACCATCGGACGGACCTGTGCAAGAACGTTCTCCTGCTGTCTGCCGACGAGTTCCGACAACAATTTGGAAAGGCCGTCGCTGCCGATAAAGCTCCGATACAAATCCTCGAACAGCCCCCGTCCGACAAGCCCGATAACAAATAACACACCCGCACCGCCGATGATATATTTGTATTTTTTTTCTTCCTCGGGTGAAAACTTTTCTTTCCCTTTGTCGATGATCGATTGCAGGCCGAACCCTGCAAAGATTGGCACGATAAGCTGCAAAAGGATCAGGATCATCGAAGGGATGCGGAACTTGTTGAATTCCGGGAAATAGTAGTACATCAGATCGTAGACGGGGGAGAAGTTCCTTCCGAACGACACAAAAAGCGAAAGGCCGGCGACGATAAGCATCGCTTGGACAAAACGATCACGGCGGTTGTAATACACCCCCAGCACCGCAAAAATGAGGACGACGAGTCCCATGTACTGCGGTGCATCGGTAAATGTCATCTGTCCCCAGGACATGTTCAGGTGCTGTTCCTGATTTCCGGTGAGGGGACCTTTGGACGTCTGGTCTCCGAATCCGTACAAAGATGGAATAAAAAACGTCATCGTTTCGCCCGGGCTAAATGACCAATTGGTAGCATACTCGTAATCGAGCCCCCCCTCGGCTGTCTTGGACTGCGACGGGCTTGCCGATTGAACAATCGGGTTTGTGCCGCGTATCGAATACGGATTGTATTCCAGCGTTGAAAGATAAATATCCGCAGACATTGCAAAAGAAAATGCTGCCGCCAGCCCAAAGACGATGCCGCTGCGAAGAACGTTGAACCACTGCTCCTTTTTAATGACCCGGACAACGAGCAGATATAAATAGTAGATGCCTATCAGGAGATAGGTATAGAAGAAGAACTGAATGTGAGAAGCAAGCTGCTGGATGTGGATGGCCACCATCAAGACGATACCATGCCACCATTTGAAATCGTCGATCATTTCTTCTATGAGTAGAAGCACAATCGGCAGCAAGCAAATTGAGGCGACCTTTGTATTGTGTCCCACCATGATGAGGATGATGACGTACGTTGAAAAAAGCGTAGCAAGCGACGTGAACAGAGCTGCGAGCGGGGATTTCTTTTTGTGGATCATGAAAAAATACGTTGACACGCCGAAGATAAAATAATAGAACATCACCGTCGTGCCTGCATCGTTCCGAAGAACGAACGTAAAGGCGTTATGCGCCCAATCGACAAAAGTCGAAGTGAGATCGAAGATACGATTCTGAGCGGAGAGGAGGCTTGCAAGCGAAGGCATTCCGCAAAAAATATACGGCACCCATAAAGGGTAGATACCGTTCTTCTTCGCATCATCCACATACGGAAAGAAACTCTTGGACGCTATATTATCGCTGGCAAAAAAGACTTTCCCGGAAAAGACCACATCATGGAAGAAGATGACGAGGGCCAGCAGGATGACGCCGACCGCAGCATAATGTTGATATTCTTTTGGAATGAAAGGACGTGTTTCCGCCCGCGGTTGATTTTTTGGTTTTGCCATGTGAGGATGAGCGTTGGTGAAGTGGGTTACGAGGCCGCGCGTTCAAGTGAATCGTCGAACATCTGCGCCAACCGTTTTGTAATTTCTTTTCTCTCAAACTGAGCGATCGCTTTCAAGTCTGGAGAAAAACTGGATTTATTATAGAGATAATCATTGTAATATTCAAGAATGATGCGTTCGATAGACGGGATGTCGTCGTTGCGCGCAACACGCCCTGTGCCGGTGGCTCGCAACAACTCCGCTACCGCTCCTTCATGAGCGATGCCGATAATCGGCCGATGGGAGCCAATGTATTCAAAAACTTTTCCGGGGACGATTTCTTCGCCGCCTGCATATTCATCGACAACAAGCAGCAGCGCATCGGACTTCATGAGATGTTCGATACCCTCGGAATGAGGGAGATAGGGGAGCGTTTCGATGCAGCCCGCTACGACAGGTTCGTGAAACATCTCCACGACGTCGGCGCCGAACCTGCCGATGAATTTCAGGCAAATCTTCATCGGGTCGATTTGTTTTGTTTTGATGAGGTTCGCGGCTGCTTGCAGGAATGTTTTTGGGTTCCGAACGCCGTACATCGAGCCGGCATACGTTATCGTAAACTTTTCATTCCGGGGGTATGTAGTCGATGGAAAATCGGCGCTGTCGAATCCGTTCGGCAAATGGGAGACCTTGTCGACAGAAATTGCCGGATATTTTTTATGGAGGTCAAGAAGAATGCCGCGCCAAGCTACTTCGACACGTGTCGCTTCTCGGAAACAGCTCCGTTCAAAATACTCGTCTAATTTTTTCGGAAGAAACCAGCGGTTCGGGGTTGAGAGAAATCCTGTCCACGGGTCTCTGAATCCGGCTATCCACGGAAGGCCGGTCGCACGATGAACATTTCGGGCAATCACCGCGCACGTGTACGGCGGGGAAGAAGAGTAGATTGCATCAATCCGTTCCTGCTTGATAATTCGTTTCGCTTCGCTGACCGCGGTGAACAGCCAGCCGATCCGCGCATCGGGGATGAAAAACGTGGCCCGGATGAACTCAGCGATTGCCTCGGAGAAGCTCTTTCGTTCCCCTTTTTTGGGAATATTGTTGACGTCGACCGCAGTCCCGGGTTTCTTGCCGGTCATTCTCCTGTAGAAGCTGTACGGTTCAACGATCGGGGTCCTAAAAACCTTCAACGAAGGCGGAATTTCTTTCAGCAACGATTCGTCACGCGCAGGGTAATCACCATCTTTCACGGTGAGGACAACGGGTTCCCAACCAAACTCGGGGAGGTACTTCACAAACTTTAGCACCCGCTGCACTCCAGGTCCTCCGGACGGCGGGAAATAGTACGTTATGATCAAAACTTTTTTCATACCTGTTCGTCGTATCTGGTTCCCCTAAGTCTGTGTAGGAACCTCTCTTTACTCTCAATACATAAACGGCTGTAATGCCCATGCACCACAGCCGTGAAAAGCAATACACTCCTAAAAAAAATACAAAGAATCCAGTCTAAAGGCAACCTGAAGCTGTGCTATCGTAAACTGATCGCTCCTTTAGCGGTAATCACAAGATTATTTACGGTCCCAATGTTTCAAAATGAAGTTGAAAAACTTACGCGGATTACTCGAGGGGTTCCCGGAGTAAAATCTAAATCGGGCACGGGTGCCGGTTCGTTTTGCAGCCTCGAAACGGTGTAAAATTGTGCTTCATTCCATTCGACATCAAAAACATTCTCGACGGTAAGCATTACTCGATACATCTGAAAATTGTAGGCAATGTTTGCATCGAAGACCGTATATCCAAGCGCCCTTACGCTATTTTCGTCGTTTGCCGGCCGGCTGTCGATGCACCGGTACCGAAAGCTCCCTTCCAGACCCGATGAGTGTCGTGCGGTGAACCCTCCGGTGGAGGACAACGTGGGTGCAAGCGGGATGAAATTGCTGTCGTTCGGTAAGTCGCGGAACCGTCCGTGCGAAAAATTAAGGTCGACATCACTCCAAAGCCAATCCAATACTTGGATGCGGGTGTCAAAGTCTATTCCTACTCTTCGGGTGGGCCCTTGTTCCTCAGTCGTTCCATCATCTCCCGAATAGACGAACTCTCGTTGAAGGTCCAGCCCCCAAAACGCTATGGATGCTGTGTACCTTCCGTTTGGCGTATAGCGTGTGCCGACTTCGGCCCCCACGGCTCGTGGAAGTGTTATGTCGGACCGCTGCGTAAGAACATCGCGCGCATCGTTGGAGTGGAATCCGGAACCAAAATTCAGGAAAACGTCTGTCGTCGAGGAGGGCGAAATAATGATATTTGCCTTGGGGCTGAGAATAGATTGGTCGACGACCCCGCTGATGCTGCTCGGAGTTTCTGCATGAAGAAGGTCGTCGACGTCAAATAAAAAGTTATCGGCACGAAGACCGATTTGGAATTTGACGAAAGAACTAAGGCGGAAATCCTGTTGAGCATACAACGCAATGTTTGTTTGCCTGATATCCGCGTCGACGCTGTCCTTGAGGCGCTGCCGCTTCACCACATGCCAAAGGCCGTTGTGGATCCAATCGTTGCGAAGCGAAAAACCAATCAGAGTGGTTGAAGCCGGATCGTTAAGCAGTGATGTTGTCGTATATTCAACCCGTCCCCCGGCAAGTGTCCGCCGGTCGTCTTGTTCAATTTCATCGCCGTTGACAGGGTCAACGAGAAAAAAAGTAAAATCAGAGAATAGTTGGAAATTATAGCAAGATGCGTACGCCTGAGCAACAAGGGTTGACGACTCTCCAGGATGCGTATAGATAAGATTGATATTCTGTCGATACGTATTTCCCCCTTCAGACGGGTCGATAGAGCCGAACCGTCTAAGGATTCCTTCGTTAACCGCTCGCTCGGGAATCTGCCCCGAAGCATCCCACGACGAGCTAAAACCGGATGCCCACAACGAAAGCGTCTGGCTGTCGCCGAGATATGTCGTCATTTTGCCAAAAAGATTGTAGCGGTCGAAATCCTGGCTGTGATCGAAATAACTTCTATTGTGGAAGATTTCTCCCGCAGCATATGCAGTGGTCTGATCTGTAGCGAGCGGAATTTTTGTCATCCCTGATACTCTCTCTAACCCGAACATCCCAGCTTCAGCATCGATCGAATTGCAATCAATCTCATCGATTGTGGTAAATAGCACCGTTCCTGCCGTTGCGAAATCGCCAAACTGCGCGAAGTAAGGACCTTTATAGACATTCATCCCCTGGAGAACTTCCGGCATTATGAAATGAAGGTCGGCGTATCCTTGTCCATGCCCGTGGCTGACCATATTCACCGGCATTCCATCGACGGAAATATTAACGTCTGTGCCGTGGTCCGCGTCGAAGCCGCGTAAGAATATTTGTTCTGCTTTTCCACCGCCTGCATGCTGAGCGATAAAAAGTCCGGGCACCATCCGAAGAAGATCTTGTGTTGATTCCTTTGGACGTAACTCGAAATCCAGAGCACTCATCATACTGGAGGAAGCTGCTGAAAGGGGAGTCTGGGCAGTTACGATCACTTGCTGCGTTGGTGCCGCTGTTTCGGCCATCTCAAAGATTACTTTTGCCGTCTCTTTTTCTTGAATGACAATCTCCTTTACGACCTTTGAGTATCCCACAGCACTGGCTGCAAGTTTATACGATCCAACAGGCACGCGGTTGATGATAAAAGAACCGTCAATTTTCGACGAGGCACCAAGCTTTGTTCCCTCAACAATGATGTTAACGAATGGAATTGGGGTACCTGATAGTTTATCGACTGTCGAGCCGGAAATTTTTCCGACGGTTTGGCTGAACATTATACCCACACCTGCAAACAGCAGTGCCGTCAACATTTGAGTTCTCGAACGACGGGAAATGTTTGTCATTAAAAAATAGTGATCAGTATCGGTTAGTTTCTGATAGTTTCGCGGTGATGTGTTTCACTCTCTATGTGAGAGCGGACGTGAGGATAAGTTTGCCATGCTTTACTCCCTTGAAGCTGAGAATCTTGTGGGCAATTTGTTGAAGTTCTAGCGCTTTTCCTTTCATTACCACCGATTCGAGACAGGCATCGTGATCGATGTGAATGTGTGTGGTCGACACGATTTGTTTGAAATGATGATGTTGAAAATCCGTGAGCATCCCCTCAAGCTCACGCTGATGATGATCGTAGACATATGAGATAATTCCAAACGTCGGGGTGTTGGACTGGTGAACCGCCTCATCGACAAGTTTTTCCCGGACAAGATCGCGAATTGCTTCTGAGCGGTTGGTATATCCGTGGCGGGTGATGAGAAGGTCGAACTTTTCGAGAAGGCTCTCTTCCATCGAAACCCCGAACCGATTGAGTCTTTTCATGCGTAGCACCTTTTTAATAAATATAGCACGTTTTCTGAGAACATGCAATCAGCAGTCAATGTCTCATTTTGAGTAACCTCATTCCTCTCTTCTTTCTCTGTTGCCAGAGAAATAGGCAAAGAGAGCATCTCGGAGTCGGAACCCGCGCGATGCTTTCCACCGCACATGCCAAAGAAAACGGCGTACCCATGCTACTCCGACAGCAAGCCGTTTTCTTAACTCATGCATCGCTCCCCCCACGCCGCCGCCGATTCCGAGCTTAGGCTTCGTGATTTGTTGGACTACATCGAAATCGTTGGGTGTGTGCGGGGCGAGGATTCAATTGAAGGGTTTCAGTTTCGGTGCTCGGCACAATGCGAGAATGTCTAAGTTAGCTTTTTGCGCCGAAATTGATGGCATGTGCGGCTGGGATTGAATCCGCGCGTTACGATTTCGAGAGATTTTTTTGGGTTACTTTCTCTCTTGAAAAGAAGGGAACACTGTGAAACTGAGACACTACTAAGCAGCAATATCAGAGAGTGATGGCATGACTCTCTGTTTTACAACCTACACAATTTCGGGATATGCTCTCGCCGAATAATCCGTGTCATTGCATCATTTTTCAAACTGGACGTCGATCATCATGTGCTGGTTCTGCCGTTTCTATGAGCTAAGCACTTCCCATCCGCGTTTGTTGATTCTGCGATAAATGATCCCGCCAAAAATGAACCCGATGACGAGAAGAGCTATTCCGGTGGTCAGGCTTCCTAAGATTATTTTTCCTGTTCCGAAAAGGAACGCGTAGATCATAATAACGCCGCTTATCCAATTCACAAGGTTGAAGAGGCCGTCTTTTTGAGGATCGATGTCGGTCGCTTCGGCTGCTATCGGTTTCCACAATGCCGGGTTGGGACGGACGCGGCGGTAAAAGGAGAGTAATTTTTCCCGCGGTTCAGGTTGAGTCAGAAATGTCACTGAAAGCCAGACGGCTGTTGTCGCTGCGACCGTGATGAGAAGAAGGTACGCGAATTCTTTCGGTTCGCCTTCGTTGAGATGAAAACCAAATTGAAGTATCATCGACATGACGAATGCCGCGATCATCGCCGAGATTTCGCTCCATGCATTGATCCGCCACCAGAACCAGCGGAGAATATAGACGAGGCCAGTTCCCGCGCCGACCGCCATCAAGAATCTCCATGCATTACCGATTGAATCCATATAGAACGTGACGACGGCGGAAAGAATCATCAGCAGCATCGTGATGACCTGCGAGACCGCCACATAATGCTTCTCATTTTTGTCCGGTCTCCAGAAACGGCGGTAGACATCGTTGACGAGATAGCTCGCCCCCCAGTTCAGCTGTGTGCCGATCGTGGACATGTACGCTGCGGCAAATGCGGCCAGCATCAGTCCGCGCAGGTACGCCGGCAGGTCCGAGATAAGAATGCGAATGTAGCCCGATTCGGGGTCTGCTTGAAACGCAGGATCGTGCTGGTAACGGACCACTGCAACGAGTCCGACCAAGATCCACGGCCATGGGCGTATCGCGTAATGCGCCACGTTAAACCAGAGGGTTGCAAGGAGGGAGTGCTTCTCGTTTTTTGCGGAGAATATCCGCTGCGCAACGTACCCGCCTCCTCCCGGTTCAGCTCCCGGATACCACGACGCCCACCAGTTCACGGCAATGAAAACGAAGAACGTAATCAGAGGCATCCAAGCTGAATTGATGTCCGGGACAAATGACAGGATGGATCCCTGTGATCCTCGTGTCTCGTCAATTGTATGAAGCTGTGCGACCATCGCATGCATACCCCCCGTCGCATTAATCGCGAAGACGGCGAGCAGGATGACCATCCCCATCTTCAAAACAAACTGGAACAAGTCTGTCCACAACACGCCCCATAAGCCCGACAGTGTTGAGATTGACGCGGTAATGAACATGATGGCAATCGCGATAACGAGCGCTTCAATTTTTGAAATCCCTAGCACCAGCATCATAATTTTGACGATGGCGAGGTTCACCCATCCCAAAATAATCAGATTGATCGGCAGTCCGAGGTACACGGCGCGGAACCAGCGAAGAAACGTTGCAGGTTTCCCCGAGTACCGAATCTCGGCGAATTCCACGTCGGTAAGCACGCCTGCGCGCCGCCACAGTTTTGCGAAAAAGAATACGGTAAGCATTCCACTGAACGCCATGCTCCACCAAATCCAGTTGCCGGCGATGCCGTTTCTTGCGACAAGGCCGGTGACGACCAGCGGGGTATCGGCGGCGAATGTCGTCGCAACCATCGATGTGCCGGCAAGCCACCACGAGACGTTTCGTCCCGAAATAAAAAAATCGCTGACACTTTTCGTCGCACGTTTACGGAGGAACAGGGCAACTGCAAGGTTAATCGCGAAGTAAAGGGCGATTACAATCAAATCCATTATAGTCAGCTGCATCGGAAACTCCTGCGAATGGGGTATAATAAGGGATTCGAGACATCCGAAAAATTGTCTCCCGCCAAGCTGCTGACAAAGCCATCCCTTTGGGAAGAGGCGCCAAGATGCTGGTATATAATCAATTTGCGACTTTGCGTCTTTGCGCGAGACGTACTTTTGGGATTATTCAGAAGTCTCAATTCGGAACTTTGATGCACGATAAAAACAACGGCAGAAAAATGAGGACTCATGAGAGGAATTTTTTTTTGCGACGGGAGTTCAGGGAACTACGGCGGGTTTAATGCAACGCTTTTTCTCGGCATCAGCGAAGAAGGCGGCATGCAATTGGAGGTTGCAGAAAACAAGGGGATAGAATGCTTCACTCTTTCGTCGCTTTTGCAACGGTATCGAATATTGGAAAAACGCGGTCGAGCTGGGAAATTTTCAGAAGTGCCATAACTTTCTTGTGCACGCCAACGAGGATGACCTTGCCCCCGTGCCCGCGCATCTGGCGTTCAGCGATGAGGAGGGCGCTCAATCCGCTGCTGTCGCAAAACTCGACATCGGTCAAATCCACCACGAGCGATTTAAGAGTGGGGCGGCAGAGAAGGATAAATTCCCCTTTCAACTCCGGCGAGACCGAAACGTCGAGTTTCCGTTCCTTTATCTTGATGACCGTTTGCTGCGTATTCTTTGTAATGTCAAACTTCATTGGACCTCCAACGCTCCGTCAAAACATTGCCATGGTGCGCAACAACTGCTCGAAGCTTCGCTGCGGACTCTTTTCGTGGGATGTCTTCAACTGAAAATTGTAGAACTTGTCGCCGTTTTCTTTCACGAAGCCGACTTTCAACGCTGCGTTCGCGCTGCGGCAGAGGTATGCAGCGTGAAGAACCATCGGGAGGTTGAGGTCGAAGACGACGTCGTATTTTTGGCGGCTGAGCTTTTGCACTGCCTTCTTCTTGGGAAGATAGAAAAAACTGATATTATCTTTTGTCATCGGAAAAACGTCGCAATGAGCCAGCGAACTCGAGAGGTCGCGAAAAGAATCGTAGATCACGATAGTCAATTTGTCCCCGCGGAATTTATTCTGCAGCGACGTCAGTAACGGAATCGCCAGCGCACGGTGCTCGCTGTCTTCAGGAGCTATTACGAGAGCAGTGCGCGCTTCGGAATACAATTTTGTGAATTCCGTCTGCGGATAATTATGCTTGCGAAAATGAAACCCCGCAAGAGCCATCCCGATCCGCATCCGTAAGGATTCCAGCATAATAAATTCGTTGCTCTTTCTCTGGCTGATCAAAGTTGCAAAAGGTTTATCTTAAAAGCAAGCCGTGCATAAAGATGTAGGACGCTTTGCTGATTGCCTTGCTAAATATTTTAGATGAATGTTGGCATAAGATACGAAGTGTCCTACATCTACAATGCGAGCATTTTTTGAAATTCTTTTTCGTCGACCGTCTTCACGCCAAGCTCGACCGCTTTATCAAACTTCGACCCGGCGTCCGTTCCGACAACGACGAAATCGGTTTTCGTGCTTACGCTCGACGTTACCTTCCCTCCGAGCGATTCTATTTTTTCTTTCGCTTCTTCGCGGGTCATGGAATGTAATCCCCCCGTGAGCACGAATGTTTTTCCGGCAAAAGGCTGTGTGGAAGATTCTTTCTTCTCGGATTTCAATGTGACGCCGGCCCGCTGCAGCTTCTTCACGAGCTCTTTTGTATGCCGTTCCTTGAAGAAACGGACGACGCTTTCCGCGATGCGCGGCCCGATGCCTTCGACATGTTCCAGCTCTTCTTGAGACGCACTCTGGAGGTTCTCAATAGAGTCGAACGAATCGGCAAGCAGTTTTGCAACTCCCGCACCGACATAGCGGATGCCGAGGGCAAATAGCACCTTATGAAACGGCTGCCGCTTACTCTGAGCGATTGCATCAATCAAGTTCTGTGCGCTTTTTTCCCCCATGCGTTCGAGCGGAACGATCTGCTTTTTCTTCAAAGAATAAATATCGGCGAGGGTATGGATGAGCTGCTCATGTACCAGCAAGTCAATCACTGCTTCACCAAGACCTTCAATATCCATCGCGCCGCGATGGGCAAAATGTTCTATCCGTCCGCGGACCTGTGCAGGGCATTCAGAATTTTCGCAATAGTATGCTGCTTCGCCGCTGGGGCGGTAAATTCTTGAGCCGCATATCGGACACTCTTTCGGCATGACGAAAGGTTTGGAGCCCTTCTCGCGTTTGGCGGTGTTTACCGCGCTCACTTTCGGGATGACATCGCCCCCTTTTTCAACGACGACGGTGTCGCCCACGCGCAAGTCGAGTTCCTTAATATAATCTTCATTATGAAGCGTGGCGCGGCTGACCGTTGTGCCTCCGACAAATGTCGGTTCGAGTTCGGCGACCGGCGTTATTGTACCCACGCGCCCCACCTGCAGCGTTATGCCTTTCAATTTTGTTTCAACTTTTTGGGCGGGAAATTTGTAGGCGATAGCCCACCGGGGACTTTTTGCAACGGCACCGAGCGCATCCTGCTGGCGGATCGAATCGACCTTTACGACGACGCCGTCGATGTCGTACGGCAGACTTTCGCGCCGTTCTTTCCATTCATCACAAAAATTTTTGACATCGCGGATCGTTTTGCACAATCGGATGTGCTCGTTGACCACAAAACCCATTTTTTTAAGAAGCCCAAGATTCTCGTAGTGGCTTTGTAACGGCATACCGTCGGAGCGGAGGAAATATGAAAACATGTTGAGCCGCCGTGTCGCCACGATTTTCGGGTCCTGCAGCTTCAATGTTCCGGAGGTCGAGTTCCGGGCGTTGACAAAAAGTTTTTCTCCGGCCAGTTCCCGTTCGGCATTCATTCTCTCAAAATCCTTTTTCTGCATGTAGATTTCGCCGCGCACTTCAAAATTGACCAGCCGGGTGCCTGTTGGATTGGTGCGAAGGGGAATGGAGCGGATGGTCCTGAGGTTGTTGGTAATCTCATCCCCCTGAATTCCGTCTCCCCGCGTCGCGCCCTGAATGAAGATTCCATTCTCATACTTAATGCTGATCGCGACTCCGTCAATTTTCAACTCTGCAACGTAGCGGTACGGTTCATGCTGCAGCAGCGCATCGACCCTCCGGTCGAAGTCGATCAATTCTTCTTCGGAATACGTGTTGGCCAGGCTGAGCATTGGAACACTGTGTGTAACGGTAGAAAATTCTTTCGTCGGCTGACCGCCAACGCGCTGAGTCGGTGAATCGGGTGTTTTCAGCTCGGGGAATTGCACTTCAAGGTCGGCAAGCTCGTGCATCAGCAGGTCGTATTTCTCGTCCGAGATCGTCGGTTCCGCAAGGACGTAATACTTGTAATCGTGCTCCCGGATTTTTTCGGAAAGCTCCTGAATGCGGCGGCGCGCATCGTTGTCCGGAGAAATGGATTTCCGCGCTTTCATGTCAGTGTTTCGATTTCAAATACTCGGCGGTGAGGATGACGTTCCGAACGACGGCCCCGCGTTTTCCGAACCTGCCGATGTCCGTCCCGTTCAGCATAAAACGGATGCCGCCGGCATTTCCAAGAGAAAGCCTGAACTGTTTTGATGCCACCCATGTCCGTGAAACCTCCGGCGGCAGGATGATGTTCTGGGAAGGTGCGTTGTCTTTGCCGATGCTGATCCACACTGAATCAACCGTCACCGCCCTCAGGATCAACGAATCTTTTTTTGTTGCGGCCTGGGGGACGGCAGACGTATCGAGCTGCGCTTTTTGAGGAAGAATCTGCTTTTCCTGTTCTTTCACGACTTCCTGGAACGGGGTCTCTTGCGCTATCGGCGATTTCGTTTCCTGCGTTGCATAGTCGTACACAAAATAGATAAGAACAACGGCGACAATCACCGCGCCGACAACAACAGCGACCGTTCGGTTGTCGTTCTGCCGCAGGTATTCCGGTTTCCCTCCTGGCCGCGCTGATCCTGTGCCGCTTTGATCCGGAAGCGAGGGAAGTGCGGCACCACTCCACCCGGAACCGATCATGGCGCCGTTCTCAACGGAATATTTTCCGCCGACCATAACGTCGAATTTTTTCAAGACCGCTTTCGGTGCCAATCCGACAACGAGAGCGTACTCGCGGATGAACGCGCGGATGTACGTCTGCGGTAGGATGTCGAAAGATCCTTGTTCAATCGCCTCGAGGTACTTAATGTTGATATGCGTTTTTTTTGAAATGTCTGCGAGAGAGATGTCCTTTGCGACCCGCTCTTTTTGCAGCTCATCGGAAAAAGTATTCATTGGCGATTATAGTGTTGAAAAAAAGATTTGCAGTTGTAACATACGTATTGGCGGATTATTTTTCAAGAAAAGAATTGCGGGATCTTACGATTTGTGGTTTCTGTCCAACACTTCGCGGATTTTTTTTGAGAGGTCCTCGATCTGATACGGTTTCTGCAGAAAACCGTCGACTTTTTTTGCGAACGTGTCTTCCCCCAGACACCGAGTCGCTGTATCCACTTGAGATAATGACTTTTGCATGAGATTTTATTCGCCGAATTTTTTGAAAAACTTCTTTTCCCCCCATTGCCGGCATTGTCATATCGAGGAGAACCAGGTCGATCTTTTTCTTTTTTGCGAGAATGTCCAGGGCTTCCTTCCCGCCTGGCGATGATTCGACCGTGTAGCCGAGGTCCGACAGCATGGCGCTGATTGTCGTGCGCACAATTTCCTCGTCGTCGACTACTAAAATTGTTTCTTTTCCGCCGACTATTTTTCTCTCCGATCGCACGGTTTTTGACTTGAACGTCTCGGGTAATTTTGGGAGGAGGATGGAGAATGATGTTCCTTTCCCCGGTTCGCTCTGAACCGAAATGTAGCCTCCATGCGTATTCACGACGCCGTACACCACTGATAATCCGAGGCCGGTTCCTTTTCCCTGCTCTTTTGTCGTAAAGAAGGGCTCGAACATCTGCTGCTGCACTTCTTTGCTCATTCCGATGCCGCTGTCGACAACTCTCACTGCGATGTAACTTCCGCTGCGGGTTTCGCCCGACAGCGTACTGCGGTCCTGTTCGGAATATTGAACGGGCGACGTTTCTATTGTCAGCGTCCCGCCGTTCGGCATTGCGTCCCGTGCATTGATGAAAATATTCAGCATTGCCTGCTGGATTTGTCCTTCGTCGCCGTTCACGATCGCCACTTCTGAAGTAAAATTTGTGACGATGGATATGTTCGGGCTGACGCTTCGTTCAAAGAGATGGATCGTTTCGGTAAGGATCGCGTGGATGTCAACGGGATGCACCTCGACGTTTCCGCGTCTGGCGAACGTCAGCAGCTGGCGTGTGAGCGATGCCCCCCGTTTCGCCGCCGTTTCGATGATGTCGACGAAGGGAAACCATTTGTCGTTCTCATTCATTCGGCGGCGCATGATCGACGAAGAGCCGAGAATGGAGGCGAGGATATTGTTGAAGTCGTGCGCGACGCCGCCGGCAAGGTTGCCGATGCTGTCGATTTTCTGCGCCTGCATGATTTTCTGTTCGAGTTTTTTCTTTTCGGTGATATCGCGGACGACGCAGCGCATCAGCACCGGGAGATGTTTGTCGTCGTAGACGAGCGACGTGTTAACGCTCACGTCGATGATCGCCCCGTCCCGCTTTATCATTTGTTCTTCCATCCCTCGGAATTCGTGTCCGTTCTCGAATGCTTTTAACAATGTCTCGAGCACACTGAGCCGGTAGTCCGGCGGATAGAGCTGCGTGAGGGGATGACCGATGATGTCGGTTTTCTGATAGCCGAGCGTCTGCACTTCTGTTTGGTTGCAGCTGATGACCAGCCCTTCGCGGTTCACGAGGTGGTACATGTCCGGCGAGTGCTCGAACAAATCTGCGTACTGCTGTTCCGATTTTCTCAGCCGGTCGAAAAGATGGGCATTGTTCAACGCAACGTTGATATGGTTGCCGAACGCAGCGATGAGGTCTACCTGCCGTTCAGAAAAGAACCCCTTCACGGTCGTTGCAAGCAGCAACACTCCCGCAAATTGGTCTGCGGCTCGCAGCGGCACCGATACCCACGATGAAATCCCGGCGCGTAGGACGCTTTCATCGATGAATGATGTACTCGCAAACGTATCCTCTTTTTGGGTATGGATTTTTTGTATCCACGGGATAAGCTCAATGTTGTCGAGAGCTTTGTAGTTGAAAAAGCTAAATGAGGCGCCGCGCGAATTCCGCAGCTCCAACTTTTTATCCACCACGATATACAGCCAGCCGTATTCCGTCCGGGCAAGCTCGACCACTATCTGAAGTACGTTGCTAAGAAGATAATCAAGGTCGATCGATTGGTTTACCGATTCCGCCACGCGGTTCAGCGCTTCAAGTTCTCGCTTCTGCGCTTCGAGTTGTCTTCCGTATTTGAGCGAGAAGTAAACGCTCGCGAAGCCGATGATGCCGACGGTGATGATGCTGATGAAGTCGAGCGGAGTGAGTTCCAGGTTCAGGACAATGTTTGCGCTGATGATCGTCACCATGATGACGACGACGGCCGTTGAGGCGACAATCTGCGCCTGCTCGACAAGGCCTAAGTTCTGAAAAAACGCCCGCAGTTTTCGGATGAAATTTTTCATGCCTGAAATGTGTGCATCATGGATTGAACGCTACTGCCGTTTCAATTAAATATTCTTTCGGTTAAAAATAACAATCATTCGGAACAAAGCCGCAAACGCCATCCTTCGACGCACTCCGCTTGCTCAGGATGAACCGTCGCGGCCGCGATGAGGGACGTGAAATTCGAAAATGCGATACATAATTTTGAAATCGATTAGCTTCTTGACGTCGGTCTTACCCGTTTTATCTCTCGCGACCGCTTTAGTTTCCCCTCGATTGTGGCCGTAAGCAATTCTGCATCAAACGGCTTTGTAATGTAATCATCAACCCCCATTTGTTTTCCCGCCCGCACGACGATGTCCTGGTCGAGCCCGCTCATAAAGATAAACGGCACATCGACAAACCGGTCGATACCCCGGAATCTTTCGTAGAATGTAAAACCGTTCATCTTCGGCTTCACGAAATCGATATCACACACGACGATATCGGGCGTGACGGTTTCGAGCGCCTTCAATCCATCCTCACCGGAATTCACTGCGAAACATGTATAGCCGGATTCGGTCAAAACATCTTTAAGAACGCTGAGGAACGAGTTATCATCATCTAACAGCAGCACTGTTCCTTTCGCCTTCAACGATTGAAGAAATTGGTTGATTTTCTGCTCGACGCTTAAATGCTCCTGGTCCGTAATCTTGAATCGTTTACGGATATCGACAAAAGACGTTACGCCCATTTTCCACGCCTCCCTGATCGCGGCGAGGTATGCCTCAATTCTCACCTGGCCCTCAATCTCGGCATGATCTTTCTCCGTAATCTCAAACGTCTCTTTCATGGAATCGATCTGCGACTGCTCTTCGGCACTCACATTACCGTCCGACCAAATTTCCGTCAGCAGCGTCCGGTACGCCTCGAGCGCAGCGGGGGAGTGAGGGATGTGGAGCGTGGCAACTTTTGTGTAGGATGATTTCGCACGAGAGGGTACGACCGGTTTTTGTGCAAAAGAGACGGGGATTTTCTCTTCTATTTTCTCTTCTGTTTTCTCTTTCTCGACCGGCGGCACTGCCTTTGCCCGAGGAGGCTCTTCCTTCTTCGCCAAGGCAGCATTATCCTTTGCTTCGGCGTCTTTCAAAGCGAGGATTCGCTCTTTATACGCACGGGCGTAGACATTGCGCTGTTCGATTTCAAAAACCCGCTCGATGAAGCCAAGGGCGGCGTCCAGATTGTTTTCTTTGATCGACCGGTCAGCGGACTTCAGGAGTTCGCTGATTGAGCGTCGATTGTTGTCCGATTCTATCGCCATGAGATTTACTGTTGAAAACTATTTCGATGATTTCCGATCTCCGCTTGCGGCCAGCGCCGGCTCAGATAACACGACGTTTGAAAGATTGCTTTCATTTCCTGCCCGGTCTAAAGCCGTTACGGCATAATACCATTGTCTCCCATCAGCGGTCGAGTCGACGTACTCAACGGCGTTTCTTGCCGTTACGAAGAGAATATTCTTTGCGTTTTTTGTGTCGACCACCTGCGTCGACGAACGGTAAATATTGCTGTATAACGGGCCGTTTTTATCCGCTGTGAGGCTCCATGAAATTTTTATATTTTTCCCGCTGGCGCTTAATTGAACTCTTACCGGTGCTTGCGGTGCAATGGAATCCTTCCATGTCATTGTCGGCACGTTCGACCAGTACGGGAACTTGTCCGTTCCGAGTGCGCCCCATGTTTTCTCCATCGCTGCTGCGGAGAAGAATACAACGCCGACCGCCCCCCTTGCCCTCGCTGCATCAATTTCGTTCGAAATTTCAGACCACCCAAACTTTTCTCCCAGGCCCATGAGGATTCCAGGCATGACCTGTCGGTCGTAGGCAACACGCGATGTCCATTCCGTTACCAACGGGCCGAACGGATGGGTTTTGTGATCCATTTCCCAATAGACCATCGGCACGACAAAATCCATTTTACCGAGCTCCATCCACCGGCGAACATCTTGATAAACGGAAGTATATGCTGTCCATCCTGTCCCGGAATATTTTCCGATGACCGATGCAGAGACTTTTATCCATGGCTTCTTTTCAATGATCGCGTTGTACGCCGAGAAAACAAATTGGTTGACCTGTTCGCGTTGCCAATTGTCCCAATCCATTCTGTCCGGATTTCCCTCGGTGCTGTTGAAGCGTGCAACGCTGATCGAATCGTGCGAGTAGCCGAGTTTGGGAGAATCTTCAGGATAGCGAACATAATCGAAATGCACTCCGTCAATATCGTATTTGTTGACGATGTCGAGCGCGACCTTCACAACATGGCTGCACGCCTCGGGGACGCCGGGCGAAATATTGACGTAATGATCGTTCAGCGGCATCGGTTTTCCGTTCGCGCCGCAGACGAGCCACTCAGGGTGGTCAAGGTACACAGAACGCGGTGAAGATTCAACGGGAGGTTTTTTCCCGCTCCAGATTGTAAAGGCGTTAATCCATACATGAAGCTCCAGCCCAAGCCGGTGTGCTTCGTGCAAAGCGTATTCCAGCGGATCCCACCCCGGGTCCTTTCCCAGCGTTCCCGTTAGTTGCTCAGCCCATGGCTCGTACTGCGATTTGTAGTATGCGTCGCCGGTACCGCGCACTTGAAAAAAAATCATGTTTAATTTTGCCGTTCGCGCTCTTTCGAAGATATCAGTAATACGAGCTTTGGATTTTGCCGAATCGATGTCGGCGTATTCAAATCGTGAGATCCAAACACCTCTCGCTTCGCGCTTACCCGTGAAGATTTCTTTGCATCCGGTCAAGGCGAAAATCGTTAGAACGATAAGTGCGGAGGCGATGCTCCGTCGAGCCATCTTCATCTATGGATTACGTTGCACATCCGCGCTATTGCGGTAAAGGCCTCTTAGGATGCGTTCTTGATGTACGATTCTTTCGCTTCACGGGTTAACACTTCGTTCATACTCCCCGTCCGATATCCCTGGAGGTCAAGTGTAACGTACGTGAAACCCAATTCCTTCAATTGCGCGACAAGAGAGAGCCGTAATGTATCGTCCAACAAACGGTGAAGTTCTTCTGCGCCTACTTCGATACGCGCAGTCTTCTCATCATGATGGCGGACGCGAAAGTATTTGAATCCTGCATTTCGGAGAAGCATCTCCGCACGCTCGACCTTCGTTAAGTTTTCTTTTGAGATACCGAAGCCGTATGGAAACCGGGACGATAAGCATGCAAACGACGGCTTGTCCCACGTCGGCAGGTTCAAATGACGGGAGATTTCGCGCACATCATTTTTTGATAATTCAGCTTCAAGCAGAGGAGAACGGACATTGTTTTCTTTCTTCGCTCTCATACCCGGGCGAAAATCTCCCGTATCATCGGTGATAGTTCCGTCGGCAATCCACGCAATATTTTCTTGCTTCGCGACCTCGGCGAGCTTGCCGAACAATTCCGTTTTGCAGAAGTAACACCGGTCCGGAGGATTCTCCTGAAATTTTAGCACATCGGTCTCTTCTGTTGCGACTTCGATATACCGTGCGCCGAATCCTTTTGCCAGCCCGGCAGCTTCCTCGGTACTCCGCAGTCGGGTACGTTTCTGATTTCCCGATGACGGCAATGGCTTTTATACCAAGCACGTCGGTTGCAACTTTCAACAACAGCGTGCTGTCGACTCCGCCGGAGTAGCCTATGACGACCGAGCCAAGTTCCGCGATGATCGACCGGAGGCGTTCGTATTTTGTTTGAGTTTGCTCAGACAGCATGTCAGAATGCTCCGTGTGAATATGATTGCTGATGAATTGTGTTCTTTTGTGGAACGGTTCACGCGGTTGTCAAAGCTTTCAACACCGCCTGCCGTGCCACGTCGACGGGAAAAGGCATTCCTGTCCACAATTCAAACGCCTTTGCCCCTTGATAAACAAACATTTCCACTCCGTTGATCGTTGCTGCGCCATCCGCTTTTGCCTTGCACAGGAACGCCGTTTCAACAGGAGTGTATATAATATCGAAAATTATTTGATGATTTGAAAATCGAATTGTCGAAGGGATAGGAAGCGCATCGATGTTTGGCGTCATACCGGCGGGTGTTGTATTCACTACCAGCTCCGATTCTGCGATGACGGCTGGAAGATGCCGCATATCGGACACATTTTCATAGGCAATGTCCGGAAACATCTTCCGGAAGTCATCGGCAATCTTTCCGGCACGGCTGGGTGTCCGGTTATAGAATCGGACTGATGCCGGCGAAAAGTTCTTTGAGATCGCGTACGCTGCAGCTTTCGCACCTCCTCCGGCACCGAGGACAACGACGGATGCATTGCGAATTCTTTCTTTGAAAGGCTTGAGTGCCTGCTGAATTCCCGCAACGTCGGTATTGTAACCGGTAAACCTGCCATCATTATTGACAATGGTATTGACCGCCCCGATTGTTACGGCGTCTTCGTCCACTGTATCGAGCCATGGAATGACGCGCTGCTTATGGGGAATGGTAACATTGGCACCCGCGAATTCATTTTTTCGCATGGATGCAACCAGTGCCGGAAGAAATTCATCGACAACATCAAACACGCCGTATGTGAACGGTATGCGGAGTTCCTCGAATGCTGCCGTGTGCATTGCCGGCGAGAGTGTGTGAGCGATCGAGTGTCCGATAATACCGAGACGTTGATGTGATTGCGATTTCATACGAATAAAATTAGAAACTCATCTTATGCATTGTAAGAGGTCCAGGAAGAACATGAAAAACACAAAAGTGGAAGCTCGCTTTATGAGAATCAACGCTTTTTCTCATAAAGAATTCATCAAGAGGAAATCTGCAAAAATACGTTCTCTTTGTGCCAATCACGAACTTCGTGGATTGTTCCATGCTTTTGTAATTTCGGTGAGAAATTAAAAAACCTAATCTCGCCGTTCCGGGATTAGGTTTCGAATCTAAAGCCATAGCGTCAGAAAAACCTTATCGCTGGAGCAGCGAAGAAAATTCTTTGATCGACTTCACACCCAGGAATTCGGTTTCGAACCTCTTGCGCAGGTCGCTGTGCAGCGCGAACGCCGACTTCAAAGAGTCAACTGCATCCAGCATTTTCTTCATCACGAAGAGTACCTTCGCGCGGGTATAATACGCCTCCGCGAACTGCTGGTTGATTTCGATGCAGCGATTCAACGCTTTCAGCGCTTCTTTCAAATACCCCAGCTCGAACAGTGTGTCGCCGTAATCAAACCAAGCCTCGTAATTTTTTTTATCGAGCTGCACAACCATTTTGTAGCCGATCAGGCATTCACGGTATTTTCCAAGATTGTATTCAACGTCTGCTTTGGCGTACCATAACTCTGGATAGTCGCGGCAAATTTCGAGCGCACGGTTATAGTCCTGCAGCGCCTTTTTATATTGCTCGAGCGTGTCATAGCAGCTGCCGCGTCCGAAGAACGATTCGTAATGCTCGTTGTCGTATTTGATCGCTTGCGTGAAACATTTAATCGCTTCGGTATAATTTCCCAGCTCCTCGTACGCATTCCCCATGTTATGCCATGCGGGGACATCTTTCGATTCATGCCGGAGCGTTTGGGAATAACATTCGACCGCTTCGTGGAACTTTCCCATGTTGGCGAATGCATTGCCTTTGTTATACCATGCAGCGCCGAAATCATCCTTGATGGCTATGCACATGTCGTAGCTGTCTATCGAACGGGTAAAATCACCCATCCGGTTCAAGACGATACCCCGGTTGTACCATGCGTTATAATTGTACGGGTCGAGGTTGAGGTGTTCGTCGTAACATTTGAGAGAATCTTCAAGCCGGTCCATAAAATCATAGCAAAACCCGAGCTCGAACATCGCATCCTTGTTTTCTTTATTTTCTTTCAGCAGGAACTCAAAAATTTCTGCAGCTTCTTTGTACCGCTCTATTTTTTCGAGCGTCACTGCCTTATTAAAGAGGGCTTCATCGCTGCCTGGTTCAATCGACAAGGCCTTCTCAAAACTTTCGAGGGCTTCATCGACTCTGTTGGCATTATCGAACGTTATGCCGAGATTGATATATATTTCGCATTCATTCGGATTGAGGCTCACGGCACGCTCGTAACATTCAATTGCCTCGTCGTACCGGTACATGTTATTCAAAATCATCCCCCTGCGCACCCACGCGTCCGAGCTGTACGGGACAAACTCGATCAACTGGTCAGCAAAGTGCAGTGCTTCATCGAACTTCTCCTGTTCGAAATAAAAATCCACAATCTCCTCAAGCGCTTCTATGGTCCTGATCCCATTTCCCCCTTTTTTCAGGATATCCTTGTAACGCTCAATCTCCTCACTCCGGTCATTGCGCCGTGGGGGCTGGCTTCCCAACTCATCATCAAAATTGTCGGAATCCAAATGAGACATACGATTTGCGATTGGTTGATGGCGTGATTGCTTGTTTTAATTAAGCAAAAAAGCCGTTTTAAGTCAATAGCCGCTGGGCGCAACTCAAGTGATTTTATGGCGAGTCCAATTGATAGTGAAACTTAAAGCGATGTACAAGAGAGTTGAGCTATCTTCTTTATTGTTTTTGAAGCTTTAATGAGCTATATTTAATGCTTAAGCCGCAAATGATCGCTGAAAACGTTAAAAATACACAGGAAAAAATTAAAAACGCCTGTATCGCGGCAGGGCGAAATCCGGACTCAGTCACGCTGATTGCCGTTTCAAAGACTTTTGGGTCCCATGAGATTGAGGAGGTGGCTCAAGCCGGTGTTCTTGACGTCGGAGAGAATTACGTTCAAGAAATCAGGGAGAAACGGACGCAGGTTGTAGAGCCCGCTATCCGCTGGCATTTTATCGGCCATTTGCAGTCAAACAAAGTTAAATACATTGCCGAGTGGGTTCATTTGATCCATTCAGTTGACAATGAGAATGTTGCGGCAGAGATTCAAAAGCGGGGAGCAAAGCTCGGCCGAGTGATTGATGTTTTGATAGAAGTGAATACATCCGGGGAGCGTTCGAAATTTGGCGTTACACCCGGCAAAGCGTTAGATTTGGTTCGAAAGCTCTCAACACAAACGAACCTCAGGATGCAGGGATTAATGACAATCAGTTCGTACTTACCCGACCCGGAAGAATCACGGCCATCGTTTCGATTGTTGAAGACGGCCTTTGATGATATTAACTCTGCCAATGTTTTGCGGGAACCGATGAAGCATCTCTCGATGGGAATGACGCACGACTTCACGGTAGCAATTGAAGAAGGTTCTACAATGGTACGGATCGGCACGGCGATTTTTGGGACAAGGCCAAAACCAAACGTTCACTGAAGGAGGCATCGATGAAACTCACACCTCTCGATATAAAAAAACAGGAATTCAAGAAAGTTCTTCGCGGGTACGATCCGGTTGAAGTGGATTCATTTTTGGATATGATGTCAAATGAATTTGCCGATTCGCTGAGGCAGTCCAAGGAAATGAGCGGGCAACTCGTCGAGTTTGAAACCCAGCTTCGCGATTACCGGCAGATGGAAAAGACTTTGCAACAGACCCTTATGCAGGCACAGGAGGCAAGCGGGAGATCGATCGAGAACTCCCGGAAAGAAGGGCAGCTCATAATCCAGGAAGCGGAGTTGAAGGCGAACCAGCTTTTGGACCGTGCACGAATGGATCTGTCCAGAACGCGGGAAGAGATCGCGAATCTCCGGTCGAAAAAAGAATCGATCGTCAGCCGGCTGAAGGTATTGCTGAATTCAGAAATTGACCTCATCAAAGCGCTCGAAGTTGACGATGACGAATTGACGAAGGACTTATCGAGGGGAACCGGCAAAGAGTCGATCGAAATCGATGAGATTATTAAAAAACTGTAAATAGTTAATAGTGAGTGGTAGAAAAGAAGTGGCAACCGAAAATCGGCAATTGCAAATCGAAAATAAATAATGTCTCCGTTACAGCAGCACATTGACGATACAGTAAAGTTTTTACGAACGAAAACCCCGGCGACGCCGGCCATTGGAATTATTCTCGGCACCGGGCTCGGAGGATTGGCAAAAGAAATTAAAGTCGACGTCGTGATCGATTACGGTGACATTCCGCATTTTCCTTTGTCGACGGTCGAATCTCACCACGGTAAATTGATCTTTGGGGCACTCGGCGGAAAAAGCGTTGTCGCGATGCAGGGGCGCTTCCATTATTATGAAGGCTATACGATGCAGCAGATCACGTTTCCTGTCCGCGTGATGAAATTTTTGGGAGTCAACACGCTGCTCGTTTCCAACGCTGCCGGCGGAATGAACCCGCTTTTCTCCCGCGGCGACGTCATGCTTATCACCGACCACATCAACCTGCTCGGCGACAACCCGTTGATTGGCCCGAATGATGAAGAACTTGGCCCCCGATTTCCGGATATGTCCGAGCCGTATACCAAGAAGTTGATCGCGCTGGCTGAAAGAATTGCGCTTGAGCTGAAAATCAAAGTTCAAAAGGGTGTGTTTGTAGCAGTTCCTGGACCCAATCTTGAAACGCGGGCCGAGTATCGTTTTCTCCGCGGCATAGGAGGAGATGTCGTCGGGATGTCCACAGTGCCGGAGTGCATCGTCGCGGTCCACATGTCGATGCGCGTGCTCGGATTTTCAATCATTACGGACGAGTGTTTCCCGGACGCACTCAAGCCGGCGAAGCTCGATGAAATCCTCGCGACAGCGATGGCGGCAGAGCCGAAACTGACGGCAATCATGAAAGAAGTCGTAAACCAATTATGAATTAATAATTAAGAATTAAAAATTGGCATTCTAGAAATGTTCCCTGGTTGTCATTTTTTAATTATTAATTCATAATTCTTAATTATTAATTGTTCCCTATGTTTAAAGAGCTTACCGATAAAATAAATTATTCCGGCGTCGAAAAAGAGATTCTCGCGTTTTGGGAAACGAATAAGATTTTTGAGCAAAGTATTTCCTCCCGGGAAGGGAAGCCGCAGTATACGTTTTACGAAGGCCCGCCGACCGCAAACGGGCGTCCCGGTATTCATCATGTGATGGCGCGGGCGCTGAAAGACATCGTGTGCCGTTATCAAACGATGTCCGGATACCAGGTTCACCGCAAAGCGGGATGGGATACGCACGGTCTTCCCGTCGAGATCGAAGTCGAAAAAATGCTCGGCATAAAACACAAAGACGATATTCTTGCATACGGCGTCGAGAAGTTCAACGAAGAATGCAAAAAATCTGTCTGGAAGTACAAGACCGAGTGGGAAACGATGACGCGCGAAATGGGTACTGGGTCGACCTTTCCAATCCCTATATCACGTTCACCAACGAGTATATGGAATCGGTGTGGTGGGCGCTGAAGCGATATTTTGACGGGGGGATGATCTACAAGGGTTACAAAATTCAACCGTACTGCCCTCGCTGCGAGACGCCTCTGTCATCCCATGAAGTTGCGCTTGGTTATAAAGATGTGAAGGACCCGAGCGTGTACGTAAAGATGAAAGTGAAGGGGGAGACGAACACATATTTCCTTGTCTGGACCACAACTCCGTGGACGCTTATTTCAAATGTCGCACTAGCAATCCATCCGGCGATTGAATATGTCAAAGTTGAATTGATGAGCGGTGAAGATGATGCTCTCGCTGGAACAGGAGAATTTCTCATCCTCGCAAAAGCGCGTCTCGGAGTTTTGAAAGACAAGTACAGATTTACGGCAGAGTTCCCAGGGAAAGAATTGGCTGGAAAAGAATACGAACGCCTCTTTAACTATCATCAAACAAAAGAAAAAGGATGGTACGTCGTCGAGGCTGATTTTGTCACGACTGAAGACGGCTCCGGCATCGTTCATATGGCCCCCGCTTACGGCGAAGACGATTACCAGACAGGCCGCAAATACGGCCTTCCGACAATTCATCCGGTCAACAAGTCGGGCGAATTTGACGAGACTGTGGCCGACTTCAAAGGCAAATTCGTCAAAGATGCCGATGCAGAGATAATACAGGATTTAAAGTCGCGTAACATTCTCTACAAAAAAGAAGCGTATCTTCACAGCTACCCGCATTGCTGGCGGTGTTCGTCGCCGCTCCTCTATTACGCTCGGGAGTCTTGGTACATCAGCACGACAAAGTACGCACCGAGGATGATCGAATTGAACAAGCAGATCAACTGGATACCGCCGGAAACCGGTTCGGGCAGGTTCGGCAATTGGCTTGAGGAGAATAAGGATTGGGCGTTATCACGCGACCGGTACTGGGGAACGCCGCTCCCGATTTGGGTGTGCGAGAAATGCGGTCATCTGAAATGTGTCGGCAGCGTGGAAGAGTTGAGGCAGGGGAAGAATTTTCCGCAGCCGCTCGACTTGCATAAACCGTCCGTCGACCCCGTGACGTTTACGTGCGAGAAATGCAGCGGTACGATGAAACGTACTCCAGAGCTTATCGACGTCTGGTTCGATTCGGGAGCCATGCCGTTTGCTCAGTGGCATTATCCGTTCGAGAACGAAGAAACATTCAACAAAGCGTACCCGGCAGATTTCATTTCTGAAGGCATTGACCAAACGCGCGGCTGGTTTTACACGCTCCACTCGATCGGAACATTTCTTTTCGACAAACCGGCGTTCAAGAATTGTTTGGTCAACGACCTGATCCTCGACAAACAGGGACAGAAAATGTCCAAGTCGAAAGGGAATACAGTCGACCCGTTTCAACTGATCGAAAAATACGGCGCCGATGCGACGCGGTGGTACCTCGTCTCCAACAGTCCGGTGTGGCGTCCGACGTTGTTCGATGAAACAGGGATCGCGGAAGTCCAACGAAAGTTCTTCAGCACGCTGGTCAATACCTATTCCTTCTTCGCGCTGTATGCGAACATCGATAAGTTTTCTTACGAAGAAGGACGCATTCCCGTTGCGGAACGGGCAGAAATCGACCGGTGGATTCTCTCGTCGCTGAACACGCTTATCCAATCGTATACACGCTTCATGGATGAATACGATATTATGAAAGCCGCCCGCGCCGTGAGCGACTTCACAATAGACCAACTTTCCAATTGGTATGTTAGAAGGAACAGGCGCCGGTTTTGGAAGAGCGAAAGAGGAAAAGACAAAACTGCCGCGTATCAAACTCTGTATGAATGCCTTGTTGCAGTAACCAAAATGATGGCCCCGTTTGCTCCGTTTCTTGCCGATGAATTGTATCGGGGATTGAATTCCGAGACGAAGAGCGAACGGTTTGAGTCGGTCCACCTTGCAACTCTCCAGAAAGTTGAAGTTGATGTTATCGACAAGGAACTTGAGGATCGGATGGACCGTGCGGTACGGATTGTCGGGATCGTGCGGGCGATGAGGATGAAGTCGAACCTCAAAGTACGGCAGCCGTTGAAGAAAATTATCGTGCCGATTTCGAATGAAGAGCAGAAGCAGTCCATCGTGAAAATGGAAGGAGTCATTCTGGACGAGATCAATGTAAAAACAATCGAGTTCGTCCACGACGAATCCGACATTGTCATTAAAAAGGCCAAACCGAATTTTAGGACCCTCGGGCAAAAATACGGCAAGCAGGTCCAGGCCGTCGCGGCGAAAGTCCGTGAAATGACGTCGCAGGAGATAACGTCTCTCCAGAAAACGGGCGTGTTCACAATTCCTGTGAACGGCGATACTTTTTCCATCACGAAGGAAGACGTTGAAGTGCTCCACGAAGACCTGCACGGCTGGCTCGTGGAAACAGACGGCGGCTTGACGGTTGCACTCGACACGGAAATTACACCCGACTTGCGGAATGAAGGATTTGCGCGTGAGTTCGTCAACCGTGTGCAGAACATGAGGAAGGATGCAGGCTTTGACGTGACGGACAGAATTTCGATCTCCTATTCGGGGACCGATGTTCTGAAAGCAGCTTTAGAAGCTATGCGAGAATACATTGCCCGCGAAACGCTTGCTGTCGATGTCCACTCCACGCTGCGCTCAGGCGAAATATCTTTGAAGGAAAACATCAACGGCGAACTGTGCGACATCAGCATTGAGAGGACAAGGTAAGCACCGGAGAAGAATCTAATTCCATTTCTATCCATTTTGAGGAACATCCATGGCAAAAGCAGTTACGGCGAAAAAAAAGATCGTCGGAGTGAAAAAAGGAGCTGGAAGTATGGCTACGAAAGCGAAACGGAAAAAAGTTGCCCCCAAAGCGGCGCGCCCCGAGAAACGGCCCGTGAAAGTGAAGGGCTACGGAGTAAAGGATTTGGAGCGCTTCAAGGTGATTATCGTGGGAAAGAGGAAGGAGATTCTTGAAGAACTGCAGATTCTCAAAGAGAGCATGATGGATGTTACGACGGGCGAATATGCGAACGAGAACTCCACGTACTCAATGCACATGGAACAGGGAACCGATGCAATGGAGAGAGAGAAAACATTTTTGTTTGCGTCGCGGGAAGGGAAATTTTTGAACTATCTCGAAGATGCATTGAAACGGATAGAAAAAGGGACCTACGGATTTTGTACTGACTGCGGAAAACTGATCGAAAAAGAACGGCTGGAAGCGGTCCCTCATGCGCAACTTTGCATCCGTTGTAAAGTGAAAAAGGGTAGGTAATATAGTTAGGCACAAGCTGCGGGAAAATGTGACGTGAGAATATTATATGTGACGTTGTTTGTCGTTCTCGGAGATCAGGCGACAAAACTATTCATCAAAGGATTTTCAATTTCGGCGCTCGGTATTCACGTGAAAGGGATTCCTCTCGGTTCCACGATTCCGATTCTTGGGAACTTTGGGCGGCTCACCTACATCGAAAACCCCGGCATGGCGTTCGGTATCGATGTCGGCGGGAAATTGTTTTTCTCCGTTTTCTCCGTTATTGCGAGCATCGGCATTTTGTTCTATTTATACAAAATGAGGAACGAGCGTTTGTTGTTCCGTTTTTCGCTCGCACTCATTCTCGGAGGTGCGATTGGTAATCTTATCGACCGTGTTTTTTACGGCGTGCTGTTCAACGACGGGGGATTGTTTTATGGAAAAGTCGTGGATTTCATCGACATTGATTTCTTTAACGTTTCCATTTTTGGGTACCATCTCTCTCGCTGGCCTATCTTCAACATCGCTGATTCGTCGGTGACTGTCGGTGTTTTGATCTTGCTCATCTTTCATCGAAGTTTCGTGATCGAGGAAGAAGAAATCGGGAAACCTTCGTTGGAACCCGCGGCGGTATCACCGGATACTCCGCCGAAAATAAGTTCGTAGCCTTCCTACTTTTCCGGCTTTGGTATGTCCATGCGTGCGCCGATTCCTCAATGAAACGGAAATTCGACATCGTTGTTCCAGCCGGACAAAAAAAAGAACGACTCGATGTGTATCTGACGTCGCACGTTGAAAACGCGACGCGCACGAAGGTGCAGGAGGCTATCCGCAACGGCGAAGTTGTCGTGAACGGAAAAGGTATAAAAGCCAGCCACGCAATAATTCCGGGCGAAGTCATCCATGTTGAACTTTCCAAGCCGGAACCTCCGGAAGTTCTTCCAGAAAACATTCCTCTCGACATTGTCTACGAAGATAAGTATCTCCTTGTTGTGAATAAACCTGCGGGCATGGTTACGCATCCGGCATACAAGAATTATTCCGGCACGCTCGTCAACGCGCTGCTCCATCATTCCCGCTCTCTTTCGCAGCCGCATCCGCTGCGTCCGGGCATCGTTCATCGGCTGGACAAAGATACGTCGGGATTGCTGGTTGTTGCGAAGGATGAAACGACGCATCAAAAACTTTCGCGGCAATTCGCCAACAAGACGACGGAAAGAGAATACCGGGCGATTGTTTGGGGCGTGTTCAAATCTCCGGAAGGAATTATCGAAGCATCCCTTGGCCGGAGTAAGAGCGACAGAAAAAAAGTTGCGGTGGTCAAAGAAGGGAAATATGCAATGACGGAATACGAAGTGTTGGAGCAGTTTACGTATCTTGCCCTGCTCCGTCTCCGTTTACGGACTGGCCGCACGCACCAGATCCGCGTTCATCTTGCGCATATTCATCACCCGGTGTTCGGAGATGAAACGTACGGCGGAAGAAAAATTGCAACCGGCGGCGTAGACGGCAAAAAAAAAGCGGAGGCGGCAAATCTCCTCCAGAGAATTTCACGCCAGGCACTTCACGCAAAAAGTTTGGGGTTTGTTCATCCCGCGACGAAAGAGTTCATGCGGTTCGATTCCGAGTTGCCGGAGGATATGAAACGCGTGCTGGAGTTTCTGGAGAAATGACTTGCTTACTTTGTCCGAAGGACAAAGTGAGGTTCTATGACTACTTCTGGGATTTTTCTTCCAACCGTATTTTCTCTAAGTTTGGTATGAAAGTTACAACGAACGCTTCTTCAAGTTTCACAAAATCTACCGAGGGCACGACTTCGACTCGTTTGAACAGACTCCCCGGAACCTCGGCCACAGAACCCACGACCCCAATTTTGATATTCGGGGGGAAGACGTCGCTGTATTCTGATGTTACAATTGCATCGCCCGGACGGACGTCGAGCGACTTTGCAATGTTTTTTAGCATCACCGATTTCCCATCCCACGCGATAATGCCGTCAACCCGGCTTCGCTGAACTTTAGCGCTCGCCCTGAAGTCTGCATTGAGCATCGCCTGGCCCACCGCATAATCGCCGCTGACGGCAATCACTCTGCCGACAAGTCCCTCTCCGGTTACGATTGGCATGCCGACTGCTACGCCGTCGTTTTCTCCGATGTTCATCGTGAGCGTGTTGCGGAGGAGGTTGAGATTCTTTGCTACAATTTTTCCCGCGATGAGTTTCGTAGTGGATGTTTCTTTCAACGCGATCATGGAGCGGAGGCGCATGTTCTCGAGACGTGCTTCCCGGAGCTGGTTGACTTCATCCGCAAGGTTCACGTTCATCCTTCTCAGCATTTCGTTTTCGCGCTGCATCTCAAACACGTTCGGTATTACCGAGATTGTGTTTTGGAACGCGCCGACCATTCCTACTGCCAGCGAACGTATGCGCCGCACTTGTTCGTTATCATTCTGGGTTAAAAGGCCGATCGAGACGAGGACGAGGAAGGAAAAAATGATGTATTCTTTAAAAAGGAAGTACAGTTGGTATAAGCGCTGCATTTTTTCAATGATCAATCAGCAATTAACAATGAACGCAGGTGCGGATACCTTTCATTGTTAATTGTTCATTGTTGGTTGTTAACTGTTAATACCGCCGGTTCTTAATAAGCACTTTAGAATAGTGATTCAAATTCTCCAGGACTTTTCCCGTGCCGCGTACAACGGCGGTGAGAGGGTCTTCAGCGACGTGGACCGGCAAATTTGTTTCGAGCCTAAGCCGTTCATCCAACCCTTTCAGCAGCGCGCCGCCGCCCGATAGCATGATGCCGCGGTCGAGAATATCCGACGAGAGCTCGGGGGGTGTCCGCTCGAGCGTTAGCTTAACCGCGTCGACGATTTGTTGAATGCATTCGTTCAATGATTCACGGATTTCTACCGAGCTTGCTTCCGTTGTCTTTGGAATGCCGTTCACAAGATCCCGCCCTTTAACTTGAATTGTAACTTCTTCCTTCAACGGCATCACCGAACCGACTTCGCACTTGATCGCTTCCGCGGTCCGCTCGCCGATGAGAATGTTATGGTTCTTTTTGAAAAACTGGATGATCGCAGAATTCATTTCATCACCGGCGATGCGGATCGATTCTTCATTCACAATTCCCGATAACGCGATGACGGCAATCTCCGTCGTGCCGCCGCCGATATCGACGACCATGTTGCCGACGGGGTTGTCGACATCAAGCCCGATACCGATCGCCGCGGCCATCGGTTCCGCGATAAGATGGACCTCTTTTGCTCCTGCATGCTCGGCCGAATCACGCACCGCTCGCTTTTCTACCTCCGTCACTCCGCTCGGAACACAGATGACGATCCGCCGGCTCGGCAGCCAATTGGCGTGGATTTTTTTGATGAACTCCCGCAGCATCCCTTCTGCTATTTCAAAATCGGCGATCACTCCGTCTTTCATCGGTCGAATCGTTCGGATGTCGCGGTGTGTTCGTCCGAGCATTTCTCTTGCTTCGTTTCCGATAGCTGGAGGGGTCCCCTCGGAGACCGAGGATGAAGAAGGATGATCGAAAGCCTCGTTTCAGAGGAGGCGGCCTGGCCTTCAAAACGAGAAGCGTGTCGGCAGCGCCGAGTTGATTGTGAGTCTGCGGAGAGGACATTTCCGATTGAGGAATCGAGAGACGAAATTCGAGTCAAGTGTGACAACATAT
>CAWJKX010000054.1:0-5795 GCA_963843065.1 uncultured Bacteroidota bacterium | reverse complement strand
CCACGTATTGCTGGTGTCAAGAACAATGACGGCGAGACGATTGCGGATGTTTCGATCGACGAATTCGTCCGGGTGATGGTGACCAACTCTTTGAGCCCGATGCGGGTGATCGAGACTCTGCACCACTTGGTACGTCCGACCGGGATCATCGGCGTCATGTCTTCGGGACAAGGGAGCGTCACCAACAACACGAACGGAAACTACGAAGTTTATCGAGGCAGCAAAGCGGCCTTGAACATGTTCATGCGAAGTTTCGCCGCACGCCACGCCGAGGACCGCCGCACTCTGCTTGCGATGGCGCCAGGCTGGGTACGTACAGATATGGGCGGGCCCGAGGCCCGATTGAGCATTGGGGAGAGCATCCCGAATTTGGTCGCAACAATTAACGCCCAGCGCGGCAAACCAGGGCTGCAATTCCTTGATTACCTCGGCCGAGTTGTTCCGTGGTGAGACGATACCTTGCTTTTCCCTGCTTGTCAGGATTCAAGCATCAGCGTTACTAGTAGACTGGAGACCGTGGAACTAACGCTGTAATTTGAAGACATTGTCTCAATCAGCCACCGATCAAAAGAGTAGGCCCGGGGACTCTACCAAACAGCCACCTGATCCCCAGCGGCGGCCTCTCCAAGATCTACGTTCAGCGCTGTTGACCACCATTTTCGCCACCTCTCACCCGATCGCTTTCTTCCTGCCCTTCGACTTTCTTCTTTCCGACCGCATCGGCTCCTCGCTCCGCACTATCCGATCCAAAACTATGAGTTACTACTTTCATCTTGTTCCGATTCTGCCAATAATTTTGCTGATAGTTGATCGCTAAATTTATCCAATTCATCTAACTACTGTTGAGTATAAAGGATGATTTGAGGGCAATCTACATTAAAAAAGGCCCCTCTTCACAAGCATCTGCAAATATTTCGCGCTCAACGTCGATGAATTTTGTAGTTCTGGCTAAGAGATGAGGTCATACAGTTTCAGATAAAAATCTGCCATCATTTATCGCTTTTTTGGCGATAACGATATGCAGGTGCCCTGACTATAGACGTACCACCTTATTTTGATGCGGGGGGAGTATGCAGCCTTCATCGACGAACTATTGTGTGATCTTAAAAAGACAAAAATGATCTCATTCATTAGCAATAGCGGGTATGTAAATACCAACTCATTACGCAGCAGACGGACCGATCAAATAAAATCATCCGTCTTGCGTTCTCCATAAATATCTGCGGGCGATGACTTTATTCTGAGACAGCCACGCCAACGAATGAATCCGCGGTCCCATAATAAAGAAACCATTTTGACTTAAAGTACACAAGCCCTTCCGCAAACGTTGTCCCGGCCTTATATTGTCCCGTGAGCTCATGCGGCAGGGTTGGTTTGAGGAGACATGTATCTGAACGATAGACTACTTTATCGGGATCGTTAATATCGAAAATAACCTTGCCGACTGAATACGTGCGTCCGGGAAGTGATTTATCGGCATCCTCTCCGGTGGAATTCTGACCATTATACAACAGGACGATTCCCTCATCCATTACTACTGCCGGTGGACCGCACTCTGTAAGCAGGGCATCAAATTTCTTCTTCCGCGGCCGCACGACTGCTTTCAGATCGCCGTTCTCATCCAGCGTTGGGTTCCAATCTATAAAGTTATCCGACCAGGCCAGGTTGATGAACCGTTCTCCCCAGGACATCAAATACTTTCCGTTGATTTTCGCTGCGATCTGCCGGCCGTTTTCCATTTTTGTAACGATGGAGCCGGATTTTGACCATGTATCCAAGAATTTGCCGTCATAGGCCCTTGAAAAGGCCGGGCCCTTCTTTTCCCAATGAATCAAATCCTTTGAAAACGCGATGCTCAGGCGCGGGAGCTTGCGATTCCACGACGTAAATGTCATGACGTAGACGGAATCATCCGTTTGAACTATCCTCGGGTCTTCGCAACCACCCGGATAGTCGTACACCAAGTATGCGCCGGTGTCCGGATACAAAACGGGCGTTGGGTATTTGGTAAAGTGTATTCCATCATCGCTGGACGCCATGCCAATTCTGGAAGTCCGGCCTCCTAAGTAAGCGGATGGGTTGTCTTCGCAACGGATGAGTAAAAACACCTTGTTGTCCTTGACAATAGCCGCGGGATTAAAGACATCCGCTTGTTGCCACTTGACGACTTCATGTTTAACCGGACAAAAGAAACTGAACGATGAGTCGGGTCGAATGATCGGATTTTCTTCGGGTTTATGGAAGGATGCAAAATCGGATTGCTGTGAATGAACCGAAGCGCATCCTAAAAAAATCATCAGTATTAAACATATAAATCTATGTTTGATATTGCCTCCACAAAGTCATCTATTTACCAAATCAACCGACTTCAAACTCACAATTGTCGATTGAAATTCTGTATCTTACCGCCTTATAGATTCATTATTGTTGGGTTTATCTTTTCATTTTTCTTTTCTCTCTTCTCCGCTTTCTTTTCTTTCATGGTCTTTGCCGGTTTCTTCTTTGAATCCTTTTTCGTGTTTTGACTTTTGCTCATGACTTGTTCCTTTCTATTATAGAGTGTGATGATTAAGCTACACAACTTGTCGTACCATGTCAACTCATAAATATAATTCCAAAGTGTAACTGTAACATGCTCTAATCGCCGAGATTCATCAGTTGTGTTACACTTCATTGCAAACCTTTGTTTGATTGATGAATGCGCCGGAAAATATTATATATTCCAAAGTGAAACCGTAACGTGCGAAAACAAGCGCCCACGTGATGAGTCGGGCGTTCTTATTTTCCTTCTCTCCGCATCAACCCCAATTCATTCTATTCGAGAATCTGTTCTGATTGTTTAAGTTCGTTAGGACTAATAATATTTGCATAGACTGTAATGGTTCATTATCTTTAATAAGAACACGATGAGAGCTTTAAAAACTAACAAATCTTGCACCCAAATGGGTGTAGTGCATAGGTGTTCTGAAGCTCTCTCGCTTGTGCATGTGCACTCTAATTTTGGCTGAACCTATCGCTGTAGGTCGTTAGTAGGTGGTTAGAACCTATCTCAAAAATGGTCTTGTGTTAGCCCTTCGACGCGTCCCCCTTCGGGGGACTTGCTCAGGGTGAACAAATGGTCCCTTCATCCTGAGTAAGCGATCCCGCTCGAAGAGCGGGAGAGCGCATCGAAGGATCAAGTGACATGTTTTTGAGACGGCTTCTAGTAAAGTCGTTAGTAGGATAGCGGTTTTTGTTAGAATATGGTTATCGCACTGCCCAAAATGTGCGAATTTCCAAGCCGAGATGGTGGAATTGGCAGACACACTAGCCTTAGGAGCTAGCGCCGTAAGGCATTGGGGGTTCGAATCCCCCTCTCGGCACTGCACAATCCTCAGTAAAAACATTCCTGGCTGTCAAACCTCCATAGTTCCCTCCTCCAAGATGTGAAAAACTCATACGCGTTCGAATTTCTATTCGACCGACCTCGCCGAGCCGGTTGTGGACATCGCCCGTTTATTCCTCGAATAAAAACCGGAGCTAATCTTCATGGTGATGAAAACTTCAACAGTGTAAAGACCCGATAAGTGCACCGCGTCGGGAACATTGACTCTAGAGTGCATGTTACCTTATCATAGCAGACGACGCAGGGCGTTTAGATCTCACCGTGATCGCTGCGCATTGATAAACTTGTTCTGGTCAGAAAACAACAACGTGCGCAACGTCATGTTCCCCTTTATTGTCTTGACTTTTTTTAAAGGAAAAGCTAAATTAAAACATAATTTCCCTCCATCATTTTTTGCCATACAATCGAATTATAGCAATAATCCCGAAAGTGCGGCTCGCGCAAATCCCAAGGGGATGACTGCCAGACGCAAAGTCGCAAAATGATTCTAAAACAAATCCTTCGCGGCTTAGCGCGAAACGATTTTTTCAGATGATTCAATTTTATATTCAAGGGATAAATAGATTCGCGGCTGAATGCCCGGTCAATGCCGAACAACGGATGCCCTGAAATGCGGCGGGAGATTCTTGCCGACCAAGCGAGTAACCGTTCCGACCGGAATGTTGATGTTTATAAGGGGCAACGCTGAAACTTTTTAGCACTCTTGGTCAGGAAGTCGCAACACCTTTCATCGGCGAAGCGGCAGCGGGAATAAATCATTAGACAGAGTACAACGCTTCTGACATTGCAGGCGAAGTCTACATCTCACGCAGGAGTCTGACGGGAAAACCAAGATGAACGTGATGCTGCTGGAGTAAGGCTCTTTTATCCGTCATCAACGAAATAGATGTTGAACTATCCACGATGTCACTCTGCCCGACTGACAATGAACCAACCAATAACCAATTATAGAAGAAAGGATTATTTTATGCGCAGGTTCTACTTCGTTACCTTTGTAGTCTCAGTTTTCCTGATGTGCCGTATCGATACGTCCCTTGCCCAATGGGCAAGCGATCCATCCAAGAACACTTCTGTCGATACAGGCGGACATTCGGCAGCCGACGTTGTCATGCTGAAGGACGGCGCGGGCGGGGCTTTTGTCGTTTGGGATGATACGCGTGCGGCAAACGGCATACCAAAAATTTTTGCACAACACCTCAACAAGAATGGAGATGCAGTGTGGACCGCGAACGGCCTTGAAATCTGTCCCGGCGGAGCAGATCAAATCCAACCTCAGGTGGCGGCTGTCGGAGACGGTGGAATCATCGTGTCGTGGGCTGAACAAAATCGAGACTCTGTCTTAGGGAGTCCCTCGACGGCGATCTTTGCGCAGCGAATCGCTCCAAACGGCACTCTGAGTTGGGGAAACGCCGGCTTAGCGATCGCGCAACCGGAGTATTTACAGCTTTTATATCCCATCTCTGCGGGGGGAATTGCGGCAGACGGTTTTGGGGGCGCTTATGTGAGTTGGACGATTCTCAATTATGGATTTCAAAATCTGATCGTCTCCCGCGTTGATAGTTCGGGAAATATTCTCTGGTTTATGCCCGCGATGAATGGTTTTAGTACTCTCAGCAGCGGCTTGCCGGATGGAGGATATTCGCAGATACAGCTTTTGCAAAATGGAACGACGGGCGTAATTATCGCCTGGACAGACGTTCGAAATGCCTTCACGACCGGAATCTCTCTCTTTGCCCAAAAACTGGACATCACGGGTGCAAGGCAATGGGACACGTTGGGGGTGGCCCTCGCACCGAAGCCGTCGTTTCTGCAGCAGCAAAAGAATGAGGTACTTGTTTCCGATAATGCCGGCGGCGCAATCTACGCGTGGGAACAATCGTTCAGCGGGTCATCTTCTCACGCGTATGCGGGTCACATTAACGCCTCAGGGGCGCTCACCTGGATTTCTGCATCGGATTCGCTCGGCATCCTTGTTGACAGGACCTGCCTCTACCGGTCAGGAGAAGCTTTCCATGATCCCTGGGGAAAACGGCACAGCGCTCCTCACGTGGACTGACGGCGCGAACTACACGTATGTGCAGAAAATTGCTTCCGATGGATCTCTGCCGTGGGGAGCAAAACCTGCTGCTATCGCTGCAAACACCAGCGGTGAGGTGCTAACGACAGACGACAACGGAGGTATGATCGTAGCCTGGACTCAAGGTCTGCAAAATGGACTTAACATATTTGCGCAGCACGTGAACGGCAGCGGACAACCGGTATGGTCGAATGCAACGTATGGTACTTCCGGCAATCCAGTGTCAACTACTCCTTCCACATATCAAGAGCATCCTCTCATTGTCTCCGATGATGCAGGAGGTGCGATCGTGGCGTGGTACGACCTCCGTGCATCATCATATGGCGGTCCGTA
>CAWJKX010000053.1:0-26892 GCA_963843065.1 uncultured Bacteroidota bacterium | reverse complement strand
ATAAACGTATTGCAGTTGTGTCGGTCTTGCTTGTATCAGTCTGTGTCGTTTCTGAAGAACCGCCGCATCCGATTAGGCTTGCAAACGCAATAAGTGCCACAAAACCAACTGCCTGACGAGCTTTTACTCTCGCCATGCTGGATATCCAGGAAGCCATAGATCCTCCGAACGATTGTTCAACATATGGTGTGTCATTGAGTAGGTTTGCAACGCATTGAATGTTAATGTATTAAAGGCTCGTTTGAAAGTCAAGTATGCAGTGAGAAATAGTTTGCCCGCATCAGGACAAGACCTATAATAATGAGAACCGCTCTTCCACGCAGGCAGAAATACCAGAGAGACCTCGAAAACTGGCTATTGTTTGACATTCTGGGCAAAAACAATTACTTTCAAAGTGTATAATCAATGTTGATCTGTGATTTGTTGCTGCGAGTCCCAGCCGATCAGAGCTCGCATATTTGCGCCCTTCCATCCGCGGCTATTCTTCGATCGGTACAGATACATCTTTAAACGATGCACTTCTTACAATGTAGAACGCCGCTTTCGTAGATCCTCCTGCTGTTAACGCCGTCATCCATGTCTTGAAGGTCTTCGATGGAAAGCCGTCGGTTGTACCTTTGAATATAACGTAATTTTAAATTACTGATTTATCATCATTCGATGGAGCATCTTTATGAGTGAGCAATATAAATTTTTGCTGGAAGAAAGAAAGATCCCCAAGGCATGGTACAACATCAATGCCGATTTGCCTGTGCCTCCTGCCCCCGTATTGCATCCTGGAACGATGCAGCCCGTGACCCCCGACTTTCTCAGTGTTCTTTTTCCGATGAATCTTATCATGCAGGAAGTAAGCACCGAGCGTTGGGTTGAAATTCCAGAGCCGGTCCGGGAAGTTTATAAACTTGTGGCGGCCTACGCCTATGCATCGTGCGGTGCGATTGGAAAAAGCGCTCGGTACACCTGCCCACATATACTACAAATACGAAGGCGTCAGCCCGGTGGGCTCGCACAAACCGAACACGGCAGTGCCTCAGGCATTTTTTAATAAGGAGGCAGGAACAAAGGCGCTGACGACGGAAACCGGTGCCGGTCAATGGGGTTCTGCCCTCGCAATGGCGTGCAATTTTTTTGGATTAGACCTCGAAGTTTATATGGTGAAAGTCTCCTATCATCAGAAGCCGTACCGCCGCATCATCATGGAAAATTTTGGGGCACGGGTCTATGCGAGTCCCACCGACAGAACACAATTCGGAAAAAAGGTATTGGCCGAACACCCCGATTCACAAGGTTCCCTCGGAATGGCAATTTCCGAGGCGGTGGAAGTTGCGGCTACGAGCGGGGGAACAAAAAAATACAGCCTCGGTTCTGTGCTTGGCCACGTACTCATGCACCAAACCGTCATCGGTATTGAAGCGCTCGAACAAATGGAAATGGCGGGCGAATATCCGGATATCGTGATAGCCTGCGCAGGGGGCGGGTCGAATTTTGCAGGATTTGCATTTCCATTCGTTCATCAGAATCTCACGAACGGTAAGAAAGCAAGGATTATAGCTGTCGAACCGGCATCGTGTCCGACCCTGACAAAAGGAAAATACACATTCGATTACGGTGATGCCGCGGCAATGGCGCCTATCGTAAAAATGTTTACGCTCGGACATACGTTTATGCCGCCGGGTATACACGCCGGCGGGCTTCGCTACCACGGAATGGCGCCGAGCGTCAGCGCGCTGGTCGACCATGGAGACATTGAAGCGCAGGCGGTAAACCAGCTGGAAACATTCGAAGCTGCGGTGAAGTTTTCTCAGTCGGAAGGAATAATTCCTGCGCCGGAGTCAGCTCATGCAATTCGCGTCGCGATCAACGAAGCGCTGAAGTGCAAACAAACCGGCGAGAAGAAAGTCATTGCATTTAATCTCTCCGGCCACGGCCATTTCGATATGACGGCATACGAGCAGTACCGTCTGGGAAAACTTCAGGATTTTGAATATCCGTCAGCTGCGATTGAAGAAGCGATGACGCACCTTCCGAAAGTCGCTGTGTGAACATATATTTAAAAGTATGTGTCGCGCAAAGACACCTAATGATTCTAAAAAGATTCTTAGCGTCTTTGCGCGGGCTGCACTTTTGGGATTATTAAGAAATCTCGTGCTATTAGTTGAGGGCGGCTGTTTGAGAATGCCGGGTATCGTAAAAATGCCCGGCATTTTTTTATCAAGAAGGACAATTGTTCTTTGTTTCTTTCGCAATCAGCTCTTGAATCCTTCGCACAACATCGTCCGGCACTCCGTCAATATGTTTCGACTGCAATCGCATGTCGCAGATCTCATTCACATAATCTACTACGACAAATGTATTTTCTTCAGTCAACGCAATCTCAGAAGAAAAGAAGTCGAGACTGCATACCGTTTGAATTTTCCTCATCGATTCTCTCAGCGCTCCGATGCCGTAGCGCTCCTCTTCATCAGGAAGAACGCGGCGGTAAATATGGGTGGCATCATCCCACCAACAGGGAATAATCTCGCCAAAGGCATACAGGACGCGAAACCACGCTTTGCTGCCGTCTAAAATTTTCGGTTTTACGGTCTCCTGCAAGAGGTATTTATCGTTCTTGTGATGCTGACGTGTTTCAATGACATCCTTCAAAGATTCTGCGCCGAGGACGACGCCGGCGCCCCCGCCGGTCGTGTTCGCCGGCTTTATGATAAATGGTCTGCCGAGCATCGCAAGTTCCGAGAGGCTCAACTCCAGTTCTTTTTTCTTGTTGTACGGCGAAATGATAATAGTGTACGGCACAAAGAGTCCGTTCGTTATGAACTCCAGGTGCATCGTTGCTTTATCCTTTGCACGGTCTGCATGTTCGTTCATATTGTAGAAGTGTGTTGAGGATCTGGCGAGGAATCGCACGAGCGGTTCGAAAGAATCGTCGTCATCCGATGCACGGTCGAGAAATGTACGAAATGCAATTTCGCCGGCCCGCAGACGATAAAGAGTCTCCGAGACGTTGGCAGGTTCAACTCGGTATGTCGTCATTCCCTGTTCCGCGCACGCGTGCTCAATGCCGGCGACAAAGTCAGAGTCGTAAATCCAATTCCAGGCAAGTCCAAGGGAGAATGTTTCCATCGTGCAAATAAATAAAATTTACGTTGAAGACGCAAGCGGGGGTAGTGTTACAGTTTGAATATGTCAAGCCGAAAAATGTGTGTCATGCCAGCGAAAGCTGGCATCCAGAACAGATAAGATGGATTCTCGACGAGTCGAGTCGTCGACCGGCTTTCGCCGGAATGACATTTACTTCGAAATTGTAACACTACCCAAGCGGGGAGTAGTACGGCTAGATCCGTTTCAAGAAGATGTCGGACATTTTTCCCGAAAAGTCGGTACTCATCAGAAAAGATTTTTAAAATTGACTAGAAATTATCTCAAAAACTCTGAGCAATGTCATTCTGAACGAGTCCCGCAAGAGCGGGACGAAGTGAAGAATCCAGAGAGAGGGAGTGAGGGAACACTGGTTGCGTTGCAAATCGCCCTCGCACGGTCCGGATCCTTCTCCCGCCCAAAAGCGGCGGGATCAGGATGACCGGTACTGTGGGTGTTTGAGATAGCTTCAAACAAAGTGTCCGACGTCTCAGGAAAATGTGCCACTGCCATATTTTTGCGCTAGCAATTTTTCTGTGCGCGCTGCCGCTGAACTTCGTACATGATGACCGCACTGGCGCTTGCGACATTGAGTGAATCTACTCCTGTCGTCATCGGGATCGCCGTTTCCATGTCGCACGCGGCAAGGACCCGCTCCGAAATGCCGTGTCCTTCACTTCCCAGCACGATGCAGCAGTTGGCAGTGAAATCGATAGTATCGATCGATCTGCTGGTTTCCCGCGGATGTGCGGCAATGATTGCTGCATTAAACTCTGAACGGATTTCCCGTAATTCTTTTTCAATATCCGAGAGATAAACAACCGGCAGCGAAAAAATATTCCCCATCGAATTCCGGACCGCGCGTCTGAGGTACGGATCGCACGATGATTCCCCGATAAGTAAAGCGCTGACGCCGAACGATGCGCAATTCCGGACGATGACGCCCAGGTTTTCCGAATTCATGATTCCATCAGCTGCCACAAAGAAGAGCGGACGCTTCACACGAGCAACAACACTCTCAAGCGTGGTTCGTTCAGGAACTTTTGCTACTGCCATGATTCCTTTATGTAATTGGAAACCAACGATTGTTTCCATCAATTTCTTCTCAGCGATATGGACGTTAATGGTTTCGCTCCGCGCCTCCAGCAGCGGCTGGTATAACGCAAACCACTCGTGAGTAAGCAGAATGGAAAGAATCCGGAGCGGACTTTCGAGCAATCGCCGGACAACCTTTTCTCCCTCAGCTACAAAAATTCCTTCTTTCTGATGTTCCAAAGGTCGTTTGAGCGTCCGGTACGGCTCAAGATGAGGATGTTCAATGGATGCGACGTGTGTAATAGTTAACGCCATGAAGTTAGAATGAAATATTTGGATTCAATGCACCGCCTGGTAAATGCTGAAGCTCCATCGACTACATGTTACGTGAAAATTATTTCCTTTCAAAGCCCTCAAGCCCTCTCAACCGTGCAAATTGCCAAACCATACCGGCGCACGGCAGATTTTTCTCAAGGTGGTGGATCCCTGGACCACGAGGGGAATTCTTTTCTCTTCGCACAGAATATTCATGCGGCTTATTCAAATGGCAATCGGAAACAACCTTTTTGGCATACAATTTTTCAAATGCGCTCAGAATTTATAGCAATGGCGGGAGAATACGATTGAAGTCGACGCAATTAAACTAAGTATTTTCATCCACAAGGAGGATAAAGCATTACACGAGGCATCCTTGCCTTCCCCTTCAAAGTTTTGTATATTTACCGTCGAAAATTGCACCCATAGCTCAATCCCGCCAAAGGGCGGCGGGATTTCGCTCAACATATTTGTAGTAGAATTAAGCTTGCACCCATAGCTCAACTGGATAGAGCATCAGACTTCGAATCTGAGGGTTGGGGGTTCGACTCCCTCTGGGTGCACGACAACGCAGACTATAAAATTTTTCAAAATCTGCCCTCTCGTTTTCGTCGTCGTCGACCGTGCGTTTTTCAGATGGCAGGAGATATGAGATTGAGAGATGCAGTTGAATGAAATAAATAAGACGTTGCCGGAAACATGGACTAATATTCGAACTCTTTGACGAGCAATCCGCAAAATAGTGCCTTGAATTCTCCTTCAGGAATCCCAGATAAAGCTGCGGCAAAGCAGTGTCTCTTGGCGGCAGATCGTTTTTTGAAGGAGTCTCGTTTTCATGAGGCTCGGACGGAAATTGAAAAAGCGAAGAAGCTGGATCCGGCCAATGTATACGTCGTCGCGTTTCTGGACCGCATCAACTATTTTGAGGCGCAGAAAAAAAAAGAAGTTGGACCTATAGCCGCGGCGGCTCCCGTTGTTGTTCCGCCGCCAGTTGTTCCTCAGCCCGCAGTTGCCGCGCCGCCACCAGTCGTTATCCCCCCGCGTGCCGCAACGCCGTCTGTCGCTGTGCCACCGCGTCCACCGGCGCCGCCTGTAGTCGTACCGCCGCGGCGCGCCGCTGCACCGCCCGTTGTTGTTCCGCCGCCTGTCGTGAAGCCGGCACCAGTCGCTGAACCTCCTCCGCCCAAGCCAGTTCCTCAAGCTGTTCCGGCGCCGCCACAGCCCGTTGCCCCAGTTGCAGCAAATTCTCCTCCGGCGGCAACTCCCCCTGCCCCTAAGCCAAAAGAGCCAAGGCCCGAGCCTTTGCCAACGGCCGCAGAACAGAAGGCGATGGAGGCGACGTTGGAGGAGATGAAGCGCCAAATTCAAATGCTCTCGCATTCATTGGAGCAGGAAAAGAAAGCGCGCGAGGAGATGACCAACCAACAACTGGAATCCAACGTGAGACAGTTGCGGCATTCGTTGGAAAAAGGCTGGCTGAACGGGGCGCCCAGCGATGCAGAAAATGAAGAATTTCATAAGCTTGCATTATCGTTGTCGATACCCGAGAATGTCGAACAATCGCTGCGGCGCGAAGTGAAGTTAAAGATGTACAGCAATGCCGTGAAAGAGGTTATTGCAAAACGGCAACTCCTGCGGAGTTCTTCTTCTACGTTTGAATGGCTGCGCAAAGTCTATCAAGTATCGATGGAAGAGTACCTCGAGTATGAAACGAAATTCCTCCTCGACCTTGTCGCCGACCAGTATAAGGGAACAGTACTGTACGTCTCGCCGAACGCGAAGACGAAAGACGAATTGATTCCCCGTCTGAAGTCTGCCGGTTATGCAGTGGTCTTATCGATAACACCGGAAGAAGCGCTGGAAAAAATCGAGAAGGTTAACCCCAATCTCATACTGTGCCATACGGAATTTTCTCCGGGGAGCCTGAGCGGGATAAAATTTTTGCATCTGCTTCGCGCGACGGTGAAGTTCAATTTTATTCCCTTCATCCTCTTATGCCAAGAGTCCGAAGTTTCTGAGCTCCAATCGTCGGAGCTTCGCCATCATGAAGGGTTTTTGAAGAAGCCTGTGGATATAGATGAACTTATGATCACCATGAACGAAAAGTTGGCTCATTTTCGCGATTATGTCTCGTCGCTGAGCTGAGTAATTCTGAACATTGAAAGGGATGTGAATATGAGTAAAAAGATTTTGTTGGCAGAGGATGATGAAGACAACCGCGACCTTGTGTCGTTTGTATTGCAGCGAAGCCGTCTTGGTGCGGAACTCATCGTTGCTGAGAACGGACAGGAGGCCGTCGACAAAGCGATCGAGCACCTGCCAAGCCTTATTTTGATGGACATGCAGATGCCGGTGATGGACGGATGGACTGCGATTCCTATTCTCAAGGGAGACATGCGGACGAAACATATCCCAATCATCGCGTTCACCGCCCAGGCCAAGCCCGAAGATAAAGTGCGCACGCTCGAGATCGGATGCGCCGAGCATTATTCGAAGCCGATGGACCCGGAAGAGCTGATCACTCTTATCAGAAAATATCTAGCAGACTGACCTATGGAGCAGCTGACGATGAAATTTTTTTTCAACGGCATACGCTGTGTCATATTCTCAATGGGTAGGAGAAGACCATGCTGAAGACAAAACTGTACTGGAGAGTGCTGGCGAATTTCGCCTTTTTGCTCATCATTTTGACAGCGATGACGCTTCTGACGCTGTATCTTCTCGCTGAGATTGAAAAGAATTTTGGTTCAACGTCGAACGAGATTAGAACCCTCACGAATGTCGAAAATGTGCGCCATGTGCTGGCCGACGCGCCGGATGAGGCGAATCTCTATCTCGTCACCGGAGACGAATCTGCAAAGGCATCGTATGAAAATGCAATCAAGGAATTTGACGATGCAATGACCGTTGTCGACAACGGCGTGAGCGACAGTCTCCTCACGCCCTCGTTCCACGAGGTAAAAGCGCTTACGTATAAATGGATCGGGGAATTCGGGGACAAGAAGATCAAACTTGGAACCGATCGTAAGGGGGGCGCAAATATCGATTCGGAAGTGGCTTCACTGGTGAACGAGGAAGTGAAAGCCCAATATCTGAACCATGCCAGGTCACTTGTAAGCGACATGTCGAAACAGCTCTCGATGTCCCAGCAGCACAGTCTCGACCGTGCGACAAGCCTGGGAAAAGACCTTGCCACCTTCATCGGTTTAGTTAACATTCTGCTCGCCGTCTTCGCCGTAGCGCTCGGCTTCGTGTTGACGCGATCGATTACGAACCCTGTCAGTATTTTGAAAGAGGGGACCCAGAATATTATGGCGGGAAAGTTTGACCCGATCAACCTTAATCGTTCTGATGAGCTGGGGCAGCTTGCGGCGGATTTCAATAAAATGTCGACGATGCTGGGAAATAATTACACGCGGTTGAATGCCTATTCAGAGCTGGTAACGGCGTTGAATGCGTACGCCGACATCAACACCATCCAACACCGAAGCCTGCAGTTGTTGTGCCACCATGCGAAAGCGACGGTCGGAGCACTGTATTTGATGAATGAGGAAAAGAATATTCTCGAACTCACCGCCGGTTATGCGTTGAAAGAAAAAGGGGTGAATGTCAAAACGTTTGCGATGGGCGAGGGGATTCCGGGGCAATGCGCCGCCGAACAGCGGGTCCTTGAAGTCAAAAACATCCCCATCCTCTCCGGCTTCTCGGTCGATACGGGGCTTGTTGAAATAGCACCCTACTCGGTTCTCGCAGTTCCGATTTTGTTCCAGGATAAAGTATTGGGCGTTCTGCTGCTCGGCTCGATGAACCGCTTCGACGAATTACAAAAAGAGATCATCAATAACTCCGTCCCCCAGCTGGGCGTCGCGATCACGAATGCGAGAAATTTTGAAGCGTCCCAAAAACTGACCCGCGAAGTCGCGCAGAAAAATGAAGAATTGAACTCGAAGCATATGGAGCTCGAAAAAGCGTACCGTGTGAAGTCGGACTTCCTTGCCAGCATGTCGCATGAGCTTCGCACGCCGCTGAATTCGATCATCGGTTTCAGCTCGGTGTTGCTCGGACCCAGCGGCGACCCGCTGACGCCGGACCAGCATATGGCGCTGGAAAAAGTTTTGCGCAACGGAAAGCATCTGCTCCAGCTCATCAATGACATTCTTGACTTCTCGAAACTTGAATCGGGCCGGATGTCCGTCAACGTCGAAACGGACGATGCCGCCAACGTCGTTGCCAATTCTGTGATGGCGGTCGAAGGTTTGCTCAAAGGCAAGGAGATCGTTCTGAAGCAGAACCTCGGGCAGAATCTCCGCGTGCTGCAAACCGACTGTTTGAAAGTCAAGCAGATTCTTGTCAACCTGCTCAGCAACGCGGCGAAGTTCACCGAGAAAGGGGAAATTGTTATAACGGTGGCGCAAAAGAATGGAATGGTCTCGTTTTCAGTGAAAGATTCCGGCATCGGCATCGAGCCAAAGAACTTCAGCAAGGTATTTGAAGAGTTTCAACAGATCGACAACAGCAACACCAGAAAGTATAAAGGGACCGGTCTCGGTCTGCCGATCTCGCGCCGTCTTGCGCTCATCCTCGGCGGCGACCTGACAGTGGACAGTGAATTTGGAAAAGGCTCAACATTCACGCTTACCATTCCTTCCGTGTTTCCCGAAGAAATGCGGGAAAAATTAGAGAAGCCTGCACCCCCGATACGTTCGAATCCGGTTGCACCGGTACCGCGCCGCACTTCCGAAGCCGGCAGCTCCTGTTGCAGGACCGTCCCCCGTGCGGGCCGTTGTCGGTACGGGTACGCGTGTTCTCTGCATCGATGATGATCCCGACGTCATTGAAATCCTTACCAAATATCTTGTGCCCGAAGGCTATTCGGTGATCGGTGCAAATTCGGGAGACGAAGGAATCAAACTTGCCCTTGAACATGCACCGGCGCTCATCACGCTTGATATCATGATGCCGCAGAAAGACGGGTGGCAGGTTCTCCGGGAGTTGAAAGCGAACAATACGTTGAAAGATATACCCGTCATCATTCATTCGATTATCGATAATAAGCCGCTGGCGATATCGCTTGGCGCTATCGACGTGATCGCGAAACCGGCCGAACCGAAACGGCTGCTGTCGCTTGTCCAACGGGCATCCGGCTCAGGAGAACGCTTTGTCCTGGTTGTTGATGACAACGAAGATTTCACATTAGCGGTGAAGGGCTTGCTCCAAACGGAAGGGTTCAAAGTTGAAATTGCGAACGATGGCGCGAGAGCATTCGAAATTCTTAGTACCTCAACACCGTCGATTATTTTTCTCGACCTCGTCATGCCTCAGATGGACGGATTCGAGGTTATTCAACGATTGCAACGCGACGAAACGTGGAAAAAAATTCCCGTTGTTGTTCTCTCGGGCAAAGAATTGACGTCCGAAGAGTGGGAAAAATTAAATGCTTACGCGAAAGACTTCGTGAAAAAAGCAGAATTCACGCAGGGGACTCTTTCGAATACCATAAAACAGATTCTGCGCAAGACGTAACGGCAGGACTACTCTGAAAAGGAGAGACCATGGAATATCCAGAACCGACGTTATTAGTCGTTGATGATACTGAAGACAATCTAGATCTCTTGGAATTTGCCTTAAAGCGGAAGCCGATCAAAATGCTTCGCGCTTCAAGCGGCAGGCAGTGTTTGACGATCGCCCAGGAAAAAAACCCGGACGTTATCCTCCTCGACATTCAAATGCCTGAAATGGACGGGTTTGAAACCCTTATGCATCTCCGGGCCAACCCGGCCACCGCAAAAATACCTGTCATTTTTCTCACCGCACAACGGAAAGATGCAAACAGCATTGAACGGGGCCTGGAGCTCGGTGCCGACGAATACCTGACGAAACCGATTGATACTGAAGAGCTTCTTGTGCGAACGAAAATGCTTGTCCGCTTAAAGCGGGCGGAAACCGAACTAGAACGGACGAAGGCCGATTTCATGGCGATGCTGGTACACGATTTGCGAAGTCCGTTGAACGGCATAAAAAGCGTGATCGATTTTTACCGGGAAATCCGCGACCAGGAAAAGCAGTTCTCCGCAGAACAACTCGGTTTACTCGACACCGCCGGCGATTCGGCAAGACGAATGCTCGAGTTGATCAACGACATCCTCGACCTTTCGAAGTTTGAAGCCGGCAATATGACTTTGGACAAACAGAAGATTCCTCTTTCGATCATCCTTGATACGGTGTGCCGTGAAACGGGGCTGCAATTCAAGCAGAAAAATATTTCCCTTGTCAAACAGTACGGCGCAAAATTTACCCGAGGTTTTTGTTGATGCGGAAAAGATCGCCCAGGTGGCAATGAACCTTCTCAGCAATGCAATGAAGTTCACCAAGAGCGGCGGCTCCGTAACGATCGCCACCTCGCTGGAATCAGAATCGTCGGGGGCGGCTCTCGAGAATAAGCCCTTTGTCAAAGTGAGCATCACCGATACCGGAGTCGGAATTCCGGCAGAGGAAATTCCACAGCTCTTTGAGCGTTACAAACAAGTCTCCTCGGCAAAAAGAATAAAACAGAAAGGAACTGGACTGGGGCTTTCGATCTGTAAACTGATTGTTCAATCCCACGGCGGGAAGATGAGCGTGGAAAGCGAAGTCGGTAAGTATACGACGTTTCATTTTACTCTCCCTGTTGAATAGAAAACATTATTCCCTCAAACTATAAGTGAACCCGTATGAAAGATAAAATCCTTGTTGTAGACGACGAAGACAGTCTCCGGATGACGCTCAAACTTCGCCTTCAGGCCGCCGACTTCGATGTGCAGGTGGCTCAGGACGGCGAGGAGGCTCTCGAAGTCCTTAAAAAGGGATCCATCGACCTTGTCCTCCTCGACATTAATATGCCCAAGATGGACGGCATTGAAACGCTTGGCAATGTAGCGAGGGATTATCCCTGGACCGAAATTATCATGCTGACCGGGTTCGCGGATTTTTCTACGGCGATCGAATGTCTCAAGAAAGGGGCAAAGGATTATCTCGTCAAGCCGATCGAAATGACCGAGCTGATTACGCGGGTGAGGGCTACCCTTCGGGCGAAGACGTCGGAACGTGCCTTTAAGGAATTGCAGCAGCGGTACATGTCGACATTTTTTCACGATTTGCTGGGACCGCTAACGACCGTCGACTCGACTGTTCGAGCATCTTATCGAAGGAAAATCGGGAACGATATCGAAAGAACAAGCGCTGCTACTCCGGTATGCCGGGGAGCTGACGGATAAGATGACCCAGCGCGTCAAAGAAATGATCGACCTTTCGCAGTTCGAAGCGGGATTGGTTATCATCGAGCGCAAGCCGCTCGACATCCCGATCTTCGCTGAAATGATGTGTGCACGGTACGAGATTCTGGCAAAGGCAAAAGATATACAATTGGTAAAAAAAATCGACAAAGATTTGCCGGCCGTAAACTTCGATTTTGATAAAATCGCGCAAGTTTTCAACAACATTTTTGACAACGCTATCAAGTATTCGCTTCGTGGCGGTATCATCTCCATCACTGTCTCAAAAAAAATGGAAGAAGAACTCGGGCAGAAAAGAGAATACATCGTCTTCTCAGTCAAGGACAACGGCATCGGCATCCGCCCGGATGAACTTCCGCTTGTCTTCAATAAATATAAAGAGCAGCTTACCTCAAAGCCCGCCGACCTGAAAACTACCGTCCTTGGTCTCGCGATATCGCGACATATTGTTGAGGCGCATGGCGGCAAAATATGGGTCGATTCGGAAGTCGGCAAAGGGAGCACGTTCAACTTTTCTCTGCCGGTAAAAGGCTGATTGCTGAAGTGGATAGGAAGTTCTCTTTCGTCATTGCATTCGCACCTGTAGGGCTATAGCCAGGATCCCATGGATCAAAAAGAAAACCCCGAAGAAGTCCGGTTCAAATACACATTCGCATTCGAAAACGGAGACGTAAAAGTTTTTGAGATTACGTTGAATGCCGCTACAATGGAGCTGGTACAGGAAAAAGACATACCGAAGCCGGACTGGACGAAGTTGAGTTTCTATCCGTGCGAGCATTGCCCTCTTGCGCCGCATTCCGAGTATTGCCCTGTCGCCGTAAACCTCTCTCAAATTGTCGCGGAGTTTAAGGATTCGGTTTCGCATGAACGAACGCGAGTGACCGTCGAGACTCCCGAGCGGACATACATGAAAGAAACCACGCTGCAGAAAGGCCTTAGCTCGATCATCGGCATTTACATGGTCACGAGCAATTGTCCGGTGATGGATAAGCTTCGACCGATGGTACGCTTTCATTTGCCGTTTGCCACTCCGATTGAAACGCTGTTCCGGACGGTGTCGACGTATCTTACGGGACAGTTTTTGTTAATGCGTGAGGGGAAGAAACCAGATTGGGACTTAGAGAAACTTGTCCAGCTCTATAAATCCATCTCAGCAGTCAACAAAGGAATGTCGCGCAGAATTTCAAACGCCTCAATCAAAGATGCCAACGTGAACGCCGTCATTATCCTCCATTCGTTCGGAGACGCGGTGCCATATTTTATCGAAAACGGCTTGGACGAGATTAAGCACTTCTTCGACATTTATACGAAAGATATCCATTGACGGCAACATGGAGGCCGCTGCGACCAAAACGAAGCGACGGGCCGGACATCAAAAAACATGTTGGCATCTGCGTCCATGGTTTGGTATTTTTTCCCCGCCCTTTGCAATAATCATTATCCACTAACCGGAGCGTACTGAATGGCAAACAATCTTTTCGCAAAAAAACCTCTCGCACTGCTTCTTGAAGAAATGAAGGGAGAAAACCGGCTGCGCCGTGTTCTGGGGCCGGTCACGCTCACGAGTCTCGGCGTTGGAGCGATAATCGGAACGGGAATTTTTGTTCTCACCGGTGTAGCCGCCCACGATAAAGCAGGTCCGGGACTTATTCTCTCTTTTGGCGCTGCCGGAGTTGCTTGCGTTTTTGCCGCGTTGTGCTACGCTGAATTCGCTTCGATGGCGCCGGTTGCGGGCTCTGCGTATACGTATGCGTATGCGACGCTCGGAGAACTTTTTGCATGGATTATCGGATGGGACCTTGTGTTGGAGTATGCCGTCGGGTCGTCGACGGTAGCACACGGCTGGTCGGCGCACTTTCAGGATCTGCTGAAGAGTTTCGGAATCGTCATTCCATATTCTTTTGCTAACGCTCCGTTCGATTTTAATCTCGACACTGGGCATTTTTTTGCAACCGGCGCGTTCTTCGACGTTCCTGCCATTCTCATTACTGCGGCGATTACGACAATCCTCGTCATCGGTATCAGGGAGAGCGCAGGATTTAATGCTGGAATGGTTATTGTGAAACTCGCGATTGTCCTCTTTGTGATTGTTGTCGGTGCGTTCTACATCGATCCTGCGAACTGGCATCCGTTCGCGCCGTACGGATATACCGGAATAAGTTTCTTCGGACATACATTGTTCGGGCAAACGGGGGCGAGCGGTGCGCCGGTGGGGATACTTGCGGGGGCAGCCATTATTTTCTTTGCGTATATCGGGTTCGATTCGGTTTCCACCCACGCTGAAGAGGCGAAGAATCCGAAGCGCGATGTTCCCATCGGCATTATCGCCTCGCTGATCATCTGCACAATTCTCTATATAGTGGTATCCGCAATCCTCACGGGTATGGTGCCGTACGATAAGATCGATATCAACGCTCCTGTTTCCAATGCATTTGCGCAAAAGGGCTTGCCGTGGGCGAGGCGCATCATCGATGTCGGTGCAATCACCGGGATCACTTCCGTGCTGCTGGTTATGATGTTGAGCCAGCCGCGCGTATTGCTTGCGATGGCGCGAGATGGCTTGGTGCCGACGAGCTTCTTTGGTGCTATCCACGATAAATTCCGGACACCATGGAAAGCGACAATTCTCACCGGTGTATTTGTTGCGGCGATGGCGGCATTTCTCCCCCTGCGCATTCTTGCCGAGCTGACAAACATCGGCACGCTGCTCGCGTTCGTCATCGTCTGCACAGCTGTGCTCATCATGCGCCGGACGAACCCGAATGCCGAACGTCCATTCCGAGCGCCCTTTGTTCCCCTGGTTCCAATCCTCGGGATCCTCAGCTGCCTCCTGTTGATGTTTTCTCTCCCCGTGGAGAACTGGTATCGGCTGTTCATCTGGCTCGGGCTCGGTTTCATCATTTACTTTGGCTACGGCCGGCACAACAGCGTCATGGCGAAGATTCGCGCGGCGGAAGCCCGTAAGTAGATTCTAAACAACTTCTCAATCATTCAGCAGCTATAAGGAGGATCATCATGACACAATTGCACCTGCTCTGGCTCCCGATTTTGTTGTCTTCTGTGATTGTTTTTATCGTGAGTTCCATCATCCACATGATTTCGCCGTGGCACAAGGGTGATTATCCAAAATTGTCGAACGAGGAGAAAATTTTGGATGCCCTCCGGCCGATCGACATTCCGTCGGGCGAATATATGATGCCCCGTCCTTCAAGCAGAGAGGAAATGAAGTCGCCGGAGTATGCCGAGAAGGTGAAGAATGGCCCGGTTCTGCTGATGACCGTCTGGCCAAAAGGACCGATGGCAATGGGAAAGAACCTGGTCATGTGGTTTGTCTACACTCTTTTCATGGTTTTATTCGCTGCGTATGTAACGGGCCGTGCGCTGCCTATCGGTGCTGCATACCTGCATGTATTCCGGTTTGCCGGAGCCACGACATTTATTGGGTACTCCGCCGCCCTCTGGCAATCGTCGATTTGGTATCACAAGCCCTGGAGCATAACGATCAAGACAACGGTAGATGGATTGATCTATGCGCTTTTGACTGCCGGGGTTTTCGGATGGCTGTGGCCGCAATAGTCTTGAGACGGAAGGATGAGTTTCTAAAACTGTTCGACCCTCTATCTGTGTGTAAGCAGATCGATTGATCAAAGATAGATTCTACGGAAGGCGTGGGTGCAACACTGTGAGAATTTTCATCGCTCCATTCTATTTGGTCCTCGCCGTTCTTGTGATGTCAGCACCAACTGTTTCAGCTCAAGAGCGGCCTATCGATTTTGTCGATCCACGGATCGGCGCTTCGGGTGACGAAAGCAACTGTGCGATTGGACCGGAGCTTCCTTTCGGCTCGATCAATCCCGGGCCTCAAACTCCAAACTCGAATCAAAACGGATATAATCCCAACCAGCCCATCCGCGGTTTTGGACAATTGCATGTCAGCGGAATAGGATGGGGCAAGTATGGCCAGATTTTTGTGTCCCCGCAAGTCGGCTTGGCCGTTGGAGAGGCCGAGCACGATTCCCCCAAAGCCGATGAACTGGTCCGCCCCAATCAATACGCCGTTACTCTTTCGCGATATGATATTCGAGCCGAGATCGCTCCCGCAATGCATGCAGCCATGTACCGGTTCACGTTTCCGCAGACGAACGACGGCAATATCCTCATCGACATAACACACAACATCCCGCTCGATATTGTTCCTTTTGTCGGGGGAAAAGTTTCCGAAGGAGAGGTCAGCATCGATACAGCCAGCCGCCAGATTTCGGGATACGGGAGGTATGCCGGCGGTTTTGGCGCAGAGGCGTATAACGTGTATTTCTGTGCGGTATTTAGCCGCGAGCCCGCCGGCTTCGGTACTTGGTTCAACGGAAAAATTTCATCCGCAAAAGATCAAGAATCTCTGAAAGAAGTGAACGATCGCGTTGGCGCGTTTTTCAAATTTCACGCCGGGCCAGGCGTACCGGTCTTTATGAAAATTGCTGTCTCGTTCAAGAGTATTGAACAAGCCAAGCGTTGGCTTGGAAATGAAATTCCCGGCTGGGATTTTGACGCAGTGAGCAAAGCGGCAGAAGCTGCATGGAGCAATGCGCTCGAAAAAATTCGCGTGGAAGGGGGGGATACTACTGCGAAGAGGATATTCTACACTGCGCTCTATCATACTATGCTCATGCCGCATAATCGCACGGGCGATCTTCCCGGGTTCGCAGACACTGCTCAGATATGGGACGATCAATATGCGGTGTGGGACACGTGGAGGACAATGTACCCGTTGATGTTGTTAATCCAGCCGGATATGGTTCGAAGCAACATCCGTTCGTTTATCGCGCGTCTGAAGAAAAATGGAATGGTGAAAGACGCCTTCATCGCCGGCGTCGATATGGTCGAAGAGCAGGGGGGCAACGACGTTGATAACATTATTGCTGACGCATGTGTCAAAGAAGTGGGCGGCGTGCCTTGGGATGAAGCCTACGCTGTAATAAAGCATAATGCGGAGGATGACCGCATCGGATTCCAGGGGTTCGGAAATCCTGGCATCGTCGATACCGTGATGGCAAGCTATAAATCCCGCGGATGGATCCCTGCCGGCAATATGTCTTGCTCAAAGACGCTCGAATACGCCTACAACGATTTTTGTGCTGCGGAAGTCGCACATTCATTGAACCATCGGGATGATTTTTTTAAATATTTGGCGCGGAGTAAACGATGGATGGATCTCTGGAACCAGGACGCGGTAAGTGACGGATTCAAAGGATTTGTGATGCCCAAAAAATCCAACGGGGAATGGATTCCCATCGACCCGAAACGCCACTGGGAATCGTGGAAAGAATACTTCTACGAGGGAAGCTCATGGACGTATTCGTATTTTGTCCCGCACCAATTCGCAACACTGGTGAGGATGTCGGGCGGGAAAGAGGTTTTCGCCGCGAAACTCGCACACGGATTAACGGACAGTCTCATTGATTTTTCAAACGAACCTGCGTTTCTCGCCGTTCAATCGTTCCAATACGCCGGTCGCCCGGATCTTGCCAGTTTCTGGGTCAGAAAGCTGGCCAAGGAAGGATTTACGCTTATCGGCGTTCCGGGGAATGACGATAGTGGCGCCATGAGCTCGCGGTACGTTTTTACCGCTCTCGGATTTTTCCCCAACGCCGGCCAGCCGATATATTACTTAACCGGACCGATGTGGAAGAAAATCTCCGTTGCTCTCGAGAATGGGAAAATACTCCGGATAGATGCACCTGAGGCTTCTGAGAAGAATATTTATGTCCAATCGTGCGAGGTCAACGGAAAGAGCTGGAATCATTCTTGGATTGACCACAATACCATCAAGAATGGAGCGACAATAAAGTTTGAGATGGGACCCGCTCCATCGACGTGGGGACAAGACGATTCAGCCATTGTCGACGGTGTTGATTTTCTTGAGCAGACAAAATAAACATCCTGTTGTATTCGGAACAGTTTTTGACTTGGAGGAGGGGACGACGGCGACCCTTCAAAATTCCTGGTAGTGTCGTAATTTAGGAAAGGTGTGAAGCTTGTTCACGCAAAGTCGCTAAGCCGCAAAGAGAATGGACATGTATCCCTTGCGGCTTAGCGTCTGGCGAGGCCATCCTCTTGGGATTTGCGCGATATTTTCAGCTCTCCGTAAAAAGTCCCTTGGACTTTGTTCTCATTAAGACACTACCAAATTGCTTTTTCTCTGCCCGGTTCTCTGTAACATTTCCGCTCAACTTACCGTATTGATATCGAGATACACTATCAGGACTTCCTCTAACTGACACATTTCCAAGGATCCTTCAATGAAAAAGAAGATATTCATCTCTTCATTCGCGGTAGTTGCATTGACCGTCGCCGGGTTTCTCTTCTTCGGAAATTCCAAGAGCTCCAAAGACACCGAACTTCCGAAAGTGAAAATTTCGAGGGGCAACATCATCGATAAAGCTCTAGCCGTCGGTACGATCGAGCCGGAAAATGAAATTTCCGTGAAGTCGAAAGTCGGAGGCGTGGTGAAGCGCATCTTCGCCGATGCCGGAACGTTTGTGAACGCGGGGGATCCATTACTCGAAGTGAAGCCCGACCCGGCGCCGCAGGAACTCGCCGATGCGAAAAGAGGAGTAGAGCTTGCACAGGTCGAGGTTGATAATGTGTCGAAGGATATTGTGCGGGAAGAGGCGATGTTCAAGAAAAAAATGATTTCGAGCAAAGAATATGAAGACGCACAGCGCAAAGCTCAGGAAGGCGACCTCCATCTGAAAATTGCTAAGGAGAATCTCGCGCTTCTCGAAAGCGGGCGAGTCGATATCGGTAACACCAAAATTGAGTCTATTGTAAAGGCGCCCATCAGCGGGTTTGTGCTCAGCAAGGCGGTCCAGGTCGGCGACCCGGTAACTCCCCTGACAACGTACCAGGAAGGGACAGTGTTGATGAAGATGGCGAGCATGGAACGGCTTCTCTTTAAAGGAACCGTGGATGAGATCGATGTCGGCAAATTGAAAGAAGGAATGATGACCGAGTTGAAAGTCGGAGCACTGCCAAACGATACCATTCAGGGAACGCTCCGAAAAATATCGTTGAAGGCCGACAAGAAAGAGAACGCCACTGTTTTCGCGATTGAAATTCTCATTCCAAAGACGAGCAACGCGACGCTGCGCGCCGGATACTCGGCGAACGCAAACATCATCATCCAAAAGAAAGAAAACGTGCTGATGATCCCGGAGCGCGTTGTCACCTTTCGAAACGATTCAGCGATCGTGAAGCTCGCCCTTGCAGCCGGCATGGAAGAACAGCGCGTGATCAAAACCGGCTTGAGCGATGCAATCAATATTGAAGTGCTCGACGGGTTGAAAGAGGGAGACGAAGTGTTCGAGAAACCGGTGAAGAAAATCGATTAACGATGGACCAACTCCGCACCATACTCTCGGAATTTATTCTTGATCTGCGCATGCAAAAACTGCGCGTATTCCTGACCGTTTTCGGGATTACGTGGGGGACGGTTGCGATCATCGTGCTTATTGCATTCGGACTCGGTTTCAAAAAACAGCTGAGCACCAATATGCACGGTATCGGCGAAAGCATCTCCATCATGTTTCCCGGCAAAACGACGAAAGCGTATGAAGGATTCGGGACGGGGAGGCAGATATCGTTTATAGAAGAGGATGCGAAACTGGTTGAGTCTCAGGTATCCGGGGTTCGGGCGATCAGCCCGGAGTATATTAAATGGCGCGTCCCCGTTCACGTCGGTGAAAATATTCTCAACCCCGCAATCACGGGGGTCTATCCGATTTATGCCGAGATGAGGAACATCATTCCCGAGACGGGGGGAAGATTCGTGGACGACCTCGACATGAAAGAGCGGAGGAGAGTTGTCCTTCTCGGCGACAAAGTGAAAGAGTTTTTATTTGGGGAAACCCAAGCTGTAGGAAAACTAATTTATGTCGGTGACGTCCCGTTTACCGTGATTGGCGTGATGCAGAAGAAAACACAGAATTCATCGTACAATTCGCGAGACCAGGATCGGATTTTTATCCCGGCATCGACGTACTCCTCGGTGTTCGGCGAAATACATCTTCAGAATATTATCTTCCAGCCTAAAGACCCGTCTAAGGCGGAGGAGGTGGATGACCAGGTGAGGGAGGTGCTTGGGAAACGTTACAGGTTCGACCCCACCGACCACGATGCTGTCTGGATTTGGGATACAAGCATGTTCGATAAATTTCTCTTTTACTTTTTCCTCGCCTTTAATTTGTTTATGGGATTGATCGGGAGTTTCACGCTGGCAGTCGGCGGGATCGGAGTTGCCAACATCATGTATATTGTCGTGCAGGAGCGAATCAAAGAAATCGGCATCAAACGGGCGGTCGGGGCAAAGCGGTCGAATATTCTCTTCCAGTTTTTCATGGAAACATTTTTCATCATCTCGATCGGCTCGTCGGTCGGGTTTGCGATCGCGTACGGCATCATTCAAGTGATGCAATTAATCCCCATTCAGGAATTTGTTGGAACGCCGGTGCTTTCTTTACAGGTTACGGCGGCGACTATTTTTGTTCTCTCCGTCATCGGTTTTACGGCGGGAGTAATGCCCGCCCGGCGTGCGGCGAATTTGGATGTTGTTGAATGTTTAAGAACATAGTTCAGACGAAGGTGTGTCGAGACAAAGATGTAGAACACTTTGTTAATTCCTTTAAGTCAGATTTCAAAATCATCGCGATCGATTAAGAAAGTGTCCTGCATCTTTTTTAAACAGAACCGAGACCATGTGGCTTGAACTTCTCAGAGAATTTTTCTACGACTTGAATGCACACCGCACTCGCGCAATTCTTACCCTTGTAGCTATTACGTGGGGAACGATCGCCGTGGTGCTTCTTCTTTCCTTCGGGGAAGGATTGACGGACAGGCTGACCGACGGATTGATCAACGCCGGCAACCGCATCATGATCGTGTACCCCGGCGAAACCGGCTTGAGTTTCGAAGGGCTCCCGAAAGGCCGGCGTGTGCGCATGGTCGAGGAGGATGTCGATATGCTTCGCCAGACGATCCCCGCGATTGAGACGGCAAGCCCGCAATACCGCGCCAATATGACGCTGACTTACAAGAAACTTTCTATGACGACCGAGTGCGAAGGTGTGAATGCGGAGTTCGAAGAAATGCGGCGCATGTATCCGGCGGGGGGAGGGAGATTTTTGAACGCAATCGATGTTGCTCAGGAGCGGAGGGTGATTTTTCTTGGCGCAAAAATCGCTAAAGATATATTCAACGATGAATATCCGGTTGGGAAAGTTTTGTTCGCGGACGGAGTTCCGTTTACCGTCGTCGGCATTATGCAGGAAAAACTTCAAACATCCATGAACAACGGCCCGGACGACCGGCGCGCGATTATTCCCTACACCTCGTTCCGAACGATGTACGGGAACCAGTATGTGAATTCTATTGTGGTCCGCCCGAGCGACCCGGGGAAGCAGAAGATGGTGAAAAGCGAGTTGTACCGCGTCCTGGGGAGAAAATACCGTTTCGATCCCTCCGATGAACGCGCTCTCGGTATTTGGGATTTCATCGAGGATGAAGCCATCAACAGGAAGGTTGGTCTCGGCATCTCGATCTTTTTGGGATCGGTCGGTTTCCTCACGTTGTTGATCGCCGGCGTCGGCGTTGCCAACGTGATGTATGTCGTTGTTAAAGAGCGAACGAAAGAAATCGGCATCAAAATGGCGATCGGTGCCAGAAAAGGGTACATCCTTTTTCAGTTTGTGTTCGAAGCGCTCCTCATCTCTTTTCTCGGGGGATTCATCGGCATGATGTTTTCGTGGGGGGTCGTTTCACTCGTTAGAACGATTCCTGCCGATGACGGGCCGATGCAATTCCTCGGCAGGCCGATACTGTCACTGAATATTATGTTTCTCACTGCCGGCATCCTTGCCCTAATTGGTGTGTTGGCAGGATTCTTCCCGGCTCGAAAAGCTGCAAATGTTGATCCCGTGGAATCGCTGCGGTACGAATAAAATGTCAATGGTGCTGCGCATTTGCATGGTATCTGCGAAGAACACGAAGAAACACGAAAGTTTAGATTCGCTCCATTAGATGCAATACTTTAACCTGCTTAAATACATCCTCTTCGTCAACTCAGTGGGTAGTTCAATTGAAACAATCGACAGCCAATCCGAATTTGTAGGAACTGCTCGTTAACAGATTCGCCGTCGTCAGAATAATGCCGCGGGATTTTAGATCTCATCAAACAATCGTTCGTCCGAAAAATGGATGCGTTTCCTGGCGGGTGTCCGATTCTTGCGCTTCAACTAACGTTAGTAGTTCCATCAACTCTTTTTTGCAGCAGGTACATTCCATCACATGACGCAAGATTTGACTTGGCAGCCGATATGAAGCGTTAAGCATGATCGCATCTGCATAAAGAGCGAACTCTTCATCGGTCAGATGTGCAGTAGATTTTTGCATATACCCCATTTAGGTTCTCTCAATTGCATTCGCGCAAAGATTCAATAGAATGTTCTGAACCCCAATCAACAAATCCCTTTACCTCTACATTCATCGTTTTTCTCCGTCGGAAGCCTCACTTCCATGAAGATTCGGCATTTCAAAATCCGTAATAAGGTGGTGAATTTTTTTACCGGTGTTTCATATTTCTGAAATGTCCCCACATATACAGTTGGTTACGTGGCTCGTTTCGGCTTTGCTCTCCTTTTTGACATAAGCGCTGATTGATGAAGCAATTCAGGGTCGGCATGGAGAAATGCCTCTTGAAGCCCGTCTAAGGGGAAAAGGACATTAATTGGTTTTTTTAGTGCACCCGCTATTTTTACTGCTTCAGTAATGCTGGGGTCATATCCCTGATTGACAATCCTTTGTAATCGCTGATAATGGATGTTTGTTACGGCGGAAAGCCATGTCAGTTTCCTTCCATCGTCCTTTAAAACACCTTTCAGAGCTGTAATCGAATTCTTGCTTTGTTTGTTTTCGTTTTTTTTCATATCATTTGCGGTCAAAAGTAAACGCGGATAATATAATAATTAATTATACATTTGTCAAGCACTGCTATTATTCTTTATAGTGAACGAAAAAACTGAAATAGCCGCCCGGCTGCGGGAAGAGGCTCTGACACGATTTGGATCGATAAAAGCATTCGGCGAAGCTGTTCAGAAGAACCAGCAATATCTGAATGTCTACTTATCCGGCATCAATTCGCCGGGTCCCAAAGTCCGCAGACTTCTCGAAAAAGCAGGCCTTGATGTCGCCTACATTATGTCCGGAAGGAAGGGGAAAGACGTTGCGAATGAATCGCATGAAACAAGTCAAGTTCTCCAGCTGATGAAAGAAAAGGGAATCAGGACCGTCGAAGAATTGCGAGAGCGTCTGGAACGGGAAGAAACAATCAAGCGGCTCCTTGGTTCCGACGTCTATTCAGCGTTTCTTGAAATCGCTGTAGTGAAAGAGAAGCAAATAAAGTACTCCCCAAAGAAAAAAACACGTATCTGACATCCCGGATTTTTCCCGGTGAACGAGCCTCGACGATGACCTGATAGAGCTGCTCAATTAAGAGAAGATAATATTTGTGGCGCTGCGAGAAATCTCGCACTTCAATTCTTCACCTTCCTCTTGAATCCATTATCCTAGTTCGTTATATTTTCCGCAATCTTTCTCAACGATGGAGAACACGTTCGGAACTCTCCGCCGAATTCACCGTTACGCCTAATCTCCCAAAATATTATTCAACAATTTCAATTATACTTATTGGGGTGGACAATGAAGACTGCCTTTGCGTTTTTCTTGACGGCTTTTTTCTTTAGCATGGTTGTACGAGTGCACAGGAGGAAAATCAGACGATGCCGACCATCCTTCCTACACCGCAGCAAACGATCTTGAAGAATAATCGTTTCAAGATCACTAACGGAACAAAAATTATTCTCGGGACGAATTCCAAACAAGAACAATTTGCCGCACAGCAAATCAATGATGAAATTGCAGGCAAAAAAGAGGCACAGTTGAAAATCGTTGCCGAGCATTCGCTCCGCAGACTTCCTGCCAGCTTCATATTTATCGGGAAGCCCCGCCTCGGAATACGGCCGGCAGTTTTTGAGGGAGAGAAAAGAAACGTTCAAAACCGAAATGAAGGATGAGGGGTATTTTCTGGACGTTGACGCAAACGGCATCATCATCATCGCGGAATCGGAAAAAGGGAAATTTTATGGCGTGATGTCTCTTCTCCAGATGATGCGCCGCGAAAAAAGGAGCATCGTCGTGGATGGCGTTACGATCGAGGATTTCCCTCTCGAAAAAGTCAGGGGCATTAGCGACGATATCAGCCGCGGCCAGGTCTCCACTGTCGAGAATTTCAAAAAAATCATCCGCTTTCTCGCACGCTATAAAATGAACACGTTCAGCCCGTATATTGAAGACATGTTTGTGTTCAAGAACCATCCTCTCATCGGCACAGGGGCGGGGAGCATTGACGCCGCAAGAAGTAAAAGAAATTGATGCATACGCGAAAAAATATTACGTTGATTTGATTCCGACGTTCGAAACTCTAGGCCATTGGGAAAATATTCTGTCAAAGCCCGAGTATCTAGGCTACGCGGAATTTCCCGGGGCGCAAACGCTGAACGTCTCGGATGAAAAAGTCTACGCTTTGCTGGATGAGATGATCGGCGAGTTGTGTGCGTCGTTCAGTTCGCCATATTTCAACATGGGAGCGGATGAGTCGTGGGATGTCGGTTTGGGGGCGAATAAGGAACGGGTTGCGAAAAACGGTCTTGCCGCTGTTCATGCCGAGCACTATAAACGCGTTGCCGATATTGTAAAAAAATACGGCAAGAAACCGATGATGTACGGCGACATCATTCTTAATCAGCCGGAAATACTCGGGAAAATACCTAAAGACATCACCATCGTCGATTGGCACTATGAAGCCTCGTTTGCGTACGGCAGCACGGAAGTTTTTAAGAAAGCGGGATTCCCGTTCATTGCTTCGCCGGCAGTCTGGACATTTACCGGACCGTTCCCCAATTTTTTGAACACGTTTGTAAATATTCGGAATTTCAACAGGGACGGATTCAAGTACGGTTCTGTCGGCCTGCTGACTTCCAACTGGAACGACTATGGCGGCGAAGAACTGCGTGAGCTGAATTACTACGGTTACGCATGGACTGCCGAGTGTGCCTGGCAGCCGCTGAACGCCGATGTAGATTCGTTCAATAAAGCATTCTTCAAGAATTATTTCGGCACGGATGATTACGGCGATCTTCAGTCGGCCTATGCGATTCTTTCCAGCCCGGCCAATGACTATAGCTGGCAGGAGCTCTGGCGCCATCCGATGCTCTCGTTTCGCGGACAGTCGCAGGAGGATGGCTATTTGCCGTTGGCAGTGCGATTACAGAGTATTACATCGACGATGCCGATCGTTCTTTCATTACTCGCGAAAGGGAAAAGCGAAATCACGGAGAACGAAGACCAGCTCCGCTACTTGGAATTTGTCGCCCGCTTAAATTTATGGTTCGCCAAAAAAATGGAAGTTCAGGAAAAGGTCAAACAACTGAGCACTTCGGGGAACGTGTTGGCGAACAAAGATTCGGTCGCGGTTGCCATCATCGACTTGTGCACGGATGTTCTGAAAGATTTATCATCGCTGAAGAGTGAATTCGAAAGGCTCTGGCTTGCAACGAACAAATCGGCGGGACTTGAACTGCTGCTACTGCGCTATGACCGTCAGGCGGCATACTGGCAGGAAAAAATAGACCAGGTGAAGCACGGCCAGTTTTGGGTTGACCCGGAAATTGAGAGCGCGTGGGTTTATCATCCGAAGGCTAGCCCGGGGAAAAAAGATTCTGTGCAGGTGCAGAAAGCATATTTCAGAAAGACTTTTAACGTTCCGAAAAACGTACGATCGGCGACACTGCAGCTGATCGGGGACACACACGCGAAAGTGTCGGTGAACGGGAAGAATGCCGGTGAAGTGTATGTCCGCTCCTCCAATTCGTTGAGCGTAGAGCATCAGCGGATAAAAATGTTCTCGATCCTTCCGTTGCTCACCGATTCGTCGAATGTCATCGCCGTGGAAGCGGAGACGTTTTCTCCGTCCGGGTCGGCAGGAGTCAACGTGTATTGCGAGCTGGAGCTTGCGGACGGCTCGGTGCAAAAAATTATGACTGATGGGTCGTGGAAAGTTGCAGACATCGCAACGGGAAATTGGACAGCCGCTTCGTTCAACGATTCTTCCTGGACGAATGCGGTCGCGAAGCCATACCCATCCATCGTCGTTCGTCCGAATTTTTCAACGGGAAGAGGCTCGTGGATGGAGAGGTAGAAAAAATTCGTCCGGAGATTCTTTTGATCTTTACGATTTTGGGAATCTTATTTCCATAATTCAAAGGAGGTTCCGTGTACAAAAAGATGGTGCTAATGACGGCGCTGACATTGCTTTTCGCCTTTGGTGTGATGGCTCAAATCGAGCCGGCGGTCGGTATTCGAGAAAATACACCGGCAGTTCATGCGTTGAAGAATCTTACTATCATTGTTGCGCCGGGAAAGAGAATTGAAAAAGGGACGATCGTAGTTCGGGACGGCGTCATAGAATCTGCGGGCGCAAACGTCGCGATCCCTGCCGACGCCAGGATATGGGATTGCTCCGGCCTTATTGCATACGCCGGGCTTATCGACCTGTATACCGATATCGGCCAGCCGAAACCAAAGGCGTCGATGGCGGGACAGCCTGCTTCGGCAGTATCCTCGATTGACCCCCCGCGGGGATCCGTTCATTGGAATTCGCAGGTTCACCCCGAGAACTCAGGTGCAGGGCTTTTCCTTCCGGACAAAGAAGCCGCCGAAAAATTTCGCGCTATGGGTTTCACAACCGTTCTCTCGGCGCCGTCGAGTGGAATCTTTCGCGGCTCGAGCGCGCTGGTGTCTCTTGGCGATGGGAGTGCCAATGCACTTCTTGTGGAGGACAACGTTACGCAAAACGTCTCATTTTCACGCGACCCGTTTTACTACGGCTATCCTACTTCACTCATGGGAACGATTGCATTGATTCGTCAGACGTTCATCGATGCGAATTGGTATCGCGATGCTTTGAGAATTTTTGCCAATAATTCAGCGCAAGAACGTCCCGAAGAAGATAAATCTCTTACAGCACTTG